>JBEKHQ010000249.1:0-5360 GCA_050012195.1 Bryobacteraceae bacterium
TACGTTCTGGGTGCCCGCCAAACGATCCATCCACTTCTGTTTGGGCTTGCGATTTTCCTTGGAGAAGAGTTTCGGGTCCACTTTTTCGCCGGTGAACAGGTCGGTGAACTTGATGCGCGTGACGGCCGGAGGGTTGGGCCAAATGATCTTGGTGATGTCAAAATACGCAACGCTGCGCTGGTCGCCGAGCTTGGTCGCGTCCGCGGTGGGCTTCTTCTTGTCTTTAGCCGCGAGCGGCAGCGATGCGGACAACAACAGGCCGGTGAGAGCCGCCACGATGCTTGAATGCTTCAACATTTTCATTTCCCTCCGCTCCGGACATCCGTCAGGTTCAACCCGTTGGCGTGACAGGTTTTGCAGAAGTCCATATTGTTCGCTTGATCTTTGATCAGCAAGTCCGGCTTGGCCGACGCATGCGGTTGATGGCAGGTCAGGCAGTTAATCTGAACGATGGCCTTGGTGGCTATGTTCGTAACGTTCGTAACCGGATGCCGCTCGGTGGGATGCCCGACGCCGTTCTTCAGCGGCAGGATTGCGACCTTGTTGAAATAGTTTTCCGGAAGCTTCACCTTGCCGTCGAAGATCGCCACCAGATGTTCGTCCTTGAGCTGTTTCGGATCGCTCTCGGGACCGTGGCACTCCAGGCACAACTGATTTACGCTGGCCGTGCGCAGCAGCTTTGGATTATCGCTACCGTGCGGATCGTGACACGTCGCACAGCCTTGTTCAAAGGCCGGTTGATGCAGGTGCGCCTTGGCCTGAAGCTTAGCCTGATCCGGATGGCAGCTCAGGCACGCGCTCACCGGATCGGGCCGCAGGAAGCCGGGCGTCTTACCCGCATGCGGACTGTGGCAATCCGTGCAATCGCCTTGCGCGCCGGGATGCTGCACCTTCGCAGCGAGAATCTTCTTGGCCTCTTCCTCGTGGCAATCCTGGCAAATTTCTTTGGTGCTGGCCTTGGTGAGCACCACTTTGCCGTCTTGCGCCGGTTTATGGCAGCTATCGCAAGCGCCGCTTTCGAACGGATTGTGCTCGAACGCCCGCATCAGTTTCGGCGAACGCGATTCGTGCGGATCGTGACAGCTTAGGCAGTCGGCCTTCGCCAGCGGCTGGTTCTGATGCGCCTTCGCCATGGGCGCGTCTTTGGGATCGTGGCAATCCAGGCACAGCGCCGGGGACGCTTTGGTCAGGTGATCTCGAAATTCGGCATCCGCGCTCGGGCCCGTTTTGTGCGTGACGTGGCAGGTTTCGCAACCCATGTCCAGCGCCGCGTGATGGCTCCCTTTGGCAAACCCCGCTTGCCCTTGGGAGTGGCACTGCGAGCACAGGTTTTCTTTCTTCCCGCCTGAGGTCGCCTTCACCAACTGGAACTTGTTATCGGATTGGTGCGGATCGTGGCACTTCAGACAATCGCGGACCGCCGGGCTATGGACCGTGCCCTTGGCCGTGGCGGCGTCCTTGTCGGCGTGGCATTGAAGGCAGAGTTTGACGGGGGTGACGGTGGTGAGCTTGACGCGCGTGACGTCTTTACTGACGCGGAGCTCGTGACAGCTCAGACAGCCGGTCGCCATTGCGGAGTGCACCGATTTTCCTTTGGTCTTGTCTTCGTGACATTCGAGGCATTTCTTGGCATCGGTGTTTTTGTCGAGTGGCACGGGATGCGTCGCCCCGATCGCCAGTGCGGCGGTCATCAGCGAGGTAAGCAACCCGTAACAGTACCTGTTCATAAGCTCTAGTCCCACCGCAATAATTTGCGATGGCTTTTGCGTCTTAAGTCAGCAGCAATGCACTCTGGATTCCAAACGTAGGCCTTGCGGTTTACAGCCTAGATGAAAAGCCTAAGCGGAGCTAAGTGGGTTCCGAAGCGGTGTTTGCGGGAATACCAGCAGACCGATAGGGTGATAAGCCCCACTTGGGCCTGCATCCTGCCTAGTACTATCGGGACAGCGCTTGGCTATGCGCGCGAGCTTGACTGGCTTCTTCGCGCCGGCCTGCGCGCTGGTACAACGCCGCGAGCTGCGACCATAAATCAGCGCTGCCGGGAAGAAGCTGCGCGGCCTGCGCTTCAAAGAAAATCGCGCGGTCGAGATCGCCCAGGTGGTCCCACGCGCGAGCGCGGCCATGTGCGATATTAGCGAGGAAATTGTTGTCGACCAGCAGATCGGACTTCGCCGGCAGACTGTTCGCGGCGCGGTTGAATGCCTCGAGCGCGTCCTTCGGCCGCTTAGCCTGGAGGTTCGCGTATCCGAGACTCAGGAATGGCTCCCACGGCCAGCGTGAAACATTGGCCGCAGTCTCCCACGCCCGGATTGCCGGGGACAAACGGCCTTGCGACTCATAGTAGGCAGCCAGCGCCGACCATGGCGCCACCAGCCTCGGCTCCAGCTTCGTGGCCAGGAGATAGTCCTGCTCGGCGTTCTGCATATCGCCCGTGTCCTGGTACATGTGACCGCGCAGGAAGTGCAGATACGCGCTATCGGGGAAGATCGCCAACGCTTTCATGGTTGCGGTAAAGGCTTCCGGAATTCTTCCCAGAGACTTCAACACTGACGCCGCATTGGCCCACTGATTGAATGCCTTGGAATCCGATTTCGTGGGGGCAACCAGTGGCAGCGGCGCATAAGAACAACTGACCGGCCAGCGATCAATTAGCGCTTCTGTCTTCGGCCCGCGCCGTACGAAGACTGCTGAAACTTCATCCAAGTACACGGGCCGCCAATCCTCGCTCGTACAAAACTGTTGCAGCGTCGGAAAGAACTGCAAGGCGTTGTAGCGTCCAAGGGGAACGACAATCGCGTTGATGTCGTAACGCGCCGCCTCTTGCTTCCATTGCGGAGAATCCGGCGGACTCGCCATCAATAGGCTGGCACGTTGCATCTGGTCGGCGCCGAACGGAATGGCCCGGCCGTCGATGTAATCCAGGTACTTCCCCCCAAGTCTCCAGGCGATAAATCCGCCTTCGCTGTAGCTGTTGAAAATCTGGCCGGGGATGTTCTCGCTTTCGAGGAAGGCAGCCGCTTTTTCGGGAAACCACCAAGACAAACCGGCGCCGAAAGAGGCTGTGTCGGTTCCTGAGCGATAGAAGCGGTCCGTTATCAGGTTGGACCCACGCATCACCGCAAGCCCGCCGAGCAGCAAAGCCGCGGCGATGGCGAGGATCTGGCGCGTACGCACACCCGGGATCTTGTGTTGAAACTTGCGGGCGAAGGCCGCGAGCACGGCGCCGCCCACCACCACAATGACGATGCTGAAGAGCGCGGTAAAGCGCGCGTGTCGCAAAGGAAAGAAGAGTGCGCCCGCCATCAGGATGGCCGCGCCGATCTGCCGCCGGGCGAGAGCGATCGGTATGGTCAGAATCACAATCAGAAACAGCACGTAGAACTCGTCGGGATCGCGCGGCGACAGGCCAGACAGGATGCGCGCCCAATTCATCGGCACCGGTGCCCATTCCAGAATCAGTTGCGAATGGTCCGCCATCGCGCCTTCCTGTCGCAAGAGAACCTGGTAAACGCCCCACCCCCAGGGGTTGACTAGCGTCACAGCGCAGGTGGCAAGCAACCAAGGCGCGCAACGCCGGAGCCGCGAGATCGTTTCGGCGCGCTTGCCAGGGTCGAGCATCCCCAGGGCCTCCAACATCACGTAAGCGCCGAGCAGTCCGAGTCCGGCCACAAATCCGGGATGAAGATTCACCCACGCGACCATCAGCATTGGCAATATCCAGAGGCGCGCGCAGCCGGTCTCATATTG
This sequence comes from Bryobacteraceae bacterium, assembly GCA_050012195.1. Taxonomy (GTDB): domain Bacteria; phylum Acidobacteriota; class Terriglobia; order Bryobacterales; family Bryobacteraceae; genus Palsa-89. The sequence goes on from JBEKHQ010000249.1 coordinate 3,748, forward strand.
CTTCCACAGAATCGACAGGGCCGCTGCAAATAGCACGACCGTAAATACTTCCGCGCGCGCGGTGGTCCTGGATGCGATCAATGGGATCGCGAGCAGCGTCAGCCCCGCCGTGATCGCGGAGCCTCGCCGCAGCAGCAGTGCTACTGTTCCGACGCACGCCGCGGCCCCCAACCAAGAGAGCAGCGCGTATCCGCCCACCAGAAACAAGCCGTAGAAGATTAGTCCCGAACCGACGGGATAAATCCAGGGTTGCCCAGCCGCGGTATAAGAAAGAACATCCGTGGAGGGGATCTGATGATGCTGCATGATCCAGCGGCCGGTGGCCATCTGCCATCCGAGGTCGAAGTCCGCGATGGTTTTCAGCCCGGCCGCGAATGCGTAGATGAGAGCGACAGCAGCGAGCAAATAGTATAGACACCGCTCGAGCGGGAATCGCGTCGCCGCCAGTTCAACAGTCTGTATGCGCAGTTCGGGCGAGGTTGTCGATGTCATAAGCGCCATCGCAACCTGTCAAGCACGTTTTCCGCCAAAGTCAGACCGGCCCGCTTCCCTGCGATATAATAAAAAACTCAATCGGCCCTGTAGCCACCCCTGTGCCGCGCTGCATGGACGGTTGAAATGCCCAGAATCCTCCGATCTCTCGCGCTTCTATTTCCGTTTTTCGGCTCGCTCGCCGGCGCCGCCGCTCCTCCGACATTCACCATCGGTTGGTCGGTTTACGTGGGATGGAATCCGTACCAATATATGTATCGTTCAGGACTGCTCAAGAAGTGGGCCGACAAGTATGGCGTCGCGATTAAAGTGCAGCGCTTCGATTACGCGCCGTCGCTGGATGCGTTCGTGGCCAAGAACATCGACGCCTGCACCATGACGAACATGGAGGCGCTCGATATGCCCGCCGCGGCCGGCGTCGACACCACCGCCGTCATCGTCGGCGATTATTCGAACGGCAATGACCAGGTTCTGGTCCGCCACAATCTGACGCTCGGCCAAATCCCCGGCAAACGTGTGCTGCTGGTGCAGAAAACCGTTTCGCAATACTTGTTCGAGCGAGCTATGGCCTTGAATAATCTGAACGGCGAATTGAAACGGGTAAAGTACGTCAACACGTCGGATTCCGATATCGCCGGCGCGTTCCTGAGCGATGCGTCGCAGGACGTCGTGGTCACCTGGAAGCCCCTGGTATCTCAGATTCTCAAAGGCAAGGGCATCACCAGCGCGTTCGATTCCTCGAAAATCCCTGGAGAAATTCTAGATCTTCTGGTAATTCGCACTGACGTCCTCAATCGCGCGGACGGCTCGGGACAGAAGTTCGCCAAAGCGGTGACGGCGGCCTGGTACGAGCTTACGGCACTGATGTCGAAGCCCGGGCCGGAAGGCGACAAGGTGCTGGCGGCCATCGGCGACGCTTCCCAGGACACGCTCGCTTCTTACAAGGAGCAGCTCTCTACCACGCACATGTTCTACACGCCCCAGTCGGCGGTCGAAATGGCCACCTCGCCGCAGCTTAAGAAGACCATGGAACTGGTTCGGCAGTTTTGTTTCACCCACGGTCTGCTGGGCGACAAAACAAGCTCGGTCGACGATGTCGGGGTGCGCTTTCCCGATGCGTC
>JBEKHQ010000250.1:0-5327 GCA_050012195.1 Bryobacteraceae bacterium
TTCATAAGCACTCCTCGAGAGAGTTTAAACGTCAGGCTACATCAAGGCTATCAACGGGATCGCGCGGTGTCAATCGGGGGGCGCAGCGTGCCGTGTCGGAGGGGAGGGTCGATCCTGAAAACTGCCACTGGGCCACTGGTTGCTATCCTGGAACTTACCCACATGCCTTTCTCGCAAATCCCGGAGGCTATCGAGGACTTCCGCGCCGGCCGGATGGTAGTCATCGTCGACGACGAGGACCGCGAAAACGAAGGCGATCTAACCATCGCCGCCGAAAAAGTGACTCCCGAGATCATCAACTTCATGGCGAAACATGCGCGCGGGCTGATTTGCTTGCCGCTGGCGGGTGAAATCTGCGACGCACTGCAACTGGCGCCCATGTCGGCCAGGAACACATCGCGATTCGGGACGCCGTTCTGCGAATCGATCGAAGCCGCGGAGGGAGTCACCACCGGGATCTCTGCGGCCGACCGCGCGCACACTATCCGCGTGGCCGTGGACCCAGCCAGTAAACCAAACGATCTGGCGCGGCCGGGCCACGTGTTTCCGCTGCGCGCGCGCGATGGCGGCGTGCTGGTGCGGACCGGGCAAACCGAAGCCGCGGTGGATCTGGCGCGTCTGGCGGGACTCCGGCCGGGCGGAGTGGTATGCGAAATCATGAACGACGACGGTTCCATGGCGCGCGTCCCTCAGCTTCAGGAATTTTGCCAACTCCACGGCCTGCGCATGATCTCGGTGGCCGCTCTGATCCGCTACCGTTTGCAGACCGAGCGCTTCGTTCACCGCCAATCGGAAAGCTGTCTCCGAACCGAGTTCGGCGACTTCAAATCCATCGTTTATGCCAGCAGCATGCTGGCCGAGAAGCATCTGGCATTGGTGCATGGCGAGCTGGCAGGACGCGACGACGTGCTGGTCCGGATGCATTCGCATTGCATCTACGGCGACGTATTCGGATCGGTGGAGTGCGAGTGCCACCAGGTGATTCGAAGATCGCTGGAGCGGATCGCGCGCGAAGGCGCGGGAGTGCTGGTCTATTTGCATCAAACCGGGCCCGGCTTTCGCGATCACACCAGCCGCTCCACCCCCGACGGGCAGAGCCAGCTCCAGCACGAGAGCGGGATCGGCGCGCAGATTTTGTCCGATTTGGGCCTGAATACCATCCGGCTGCTCACTAATCATCCTCGCAAGGTGGTGGGACTGGACGCCTATGGGATTCAGATCGTAGAGCAAGTCCCGGTTTGACGCGGCCGGTTGTAATCGCCGCCGGATGGCCTGGAACTTCCCGCATGCTACGCTCGTAGTGTCGCTAGAGAGGTAACTCATGAAGTTTCGTCATTTGGGGCTGATTTTGGCCGTTCAAGCGGCCGCGCTCGCGGCGGACCCGGGCCTGTTGAAGATGGTGATGCCGGACGCCAAGGTAGTGGCCGGAATCCAGGTTGCGAAGTCCAGGGATTCTCTGTTCGGCCAGTTTGTTCTCTCGCACATGCACCTGGATGACGGAGGCTTCAAGAAGTTCACCGCGCAAACCGGCTTGGACCCGCTGCGTGACGTCAGCGAGGTGCTGATTGCATCCAATTGGGAATCGAATTCGTCCGAGAACCGCTGGCTGGTGCTGGCGCGGGGCGTTTTCGATGTGCACAAGATCGCACATGCGGCTGAAGTGAACGGCGCCCGGATCGTGAATTTTCAGGGCGTCGATGTGTACGCTTATTCGAGCCGCGCCAATTCGGAAGAGGAGAACGGCGTCGCGTTCATCGATGCCTCCACCGCTCTGCTGGGAGATCTCGGCGCGGTGAAAGGCGCTATCGAGCGGCGGAAGGGGACCGTCACGTTGAACGACGCAGTGCTCGCCAAGGTGAACGATGTCAGCGGCAAGAACGATTTTTGGTTCGTGACCCTGGTGCCTGTCTCGGAATTCGCGGGTGCCATGCCCGACGCCAATCTCAGCGGCGCGATGCAGGGCAATCTGCTGGCCGGTATTAGTCAAGCGAGCGGCGGCGTCCGGTTCGGGGATACCGTGGCCTTTTCCGCCGAGGCAGTTGCGCGTTCCGACAAAGACGCCCAGGCCCTGGTGGATGTGGTGAAATTTGTCGCCAGCATGGTGCAAACCAACCGGCAGAACAATGCAACCGCCGGCCAGGTGGCCACCCTGCTCGACGGGCTGGATTGCAAGGCCGCCGGCAATGTGACCAGCATTTCCTTGGCGATTCCCGAAAGCCAGATCGAGCAGATGCTTCGAAGTTTTCAACAAGAGAGCCACCCGGCGCGCAAGCGGCCTCCGGCTTTGGTCAACTGAACGGATCAACTGCCATCCGGATAACCGCCGCGGTGAAGCACCATGGGATAGTGCGGCAGTGTGACAGGCTTTGGGACTGAGGCTCGCCACCCATCGGGGTAAGGCTCTAACCCGCGGAATAAGGGCGATTCCTGAGCGGTCGGTTCGCCAACCAATCGTTCCAACGCATCACTAAGCTTTCGGATAGTCTTCGCTCGGAAGCGCGCCGTCCAGCCCTCTTCGATGCTGCCAAGCCGCTTGCGGTAGGCGTCCTGAGCCGCTCGACCCTTCGGTGCGAGGCGCGCGACTTTCGTCCGGCTGCCGGGCTGCTCCGGCTCGACCACGGCGATGCGTCTTTTCCGGAGGACGCCCATCGCCACGCTGATCGCCTCCTTCGATACGCCGGCCAGCAGGGGAAGGTCTCGGACCCTCGCGCCTTTCTCATCCAGAACCCGCACCACGTTCGCGCAAATCGCGAGCGACAGATCCGACCCGCGCTCGAACTCGATGGCGAATGCGAGCAGCGCCTTGGAAAGTAGCGCGGATAATGGAAGGGAACTGAGGTCTTCTTTCCGTTCGACCGGAGCTTTCCGCCCGGGTCCGCTGCTGAAAAGCCCATATCCTAAGATCGGGAGACAGTCCGGCAGCGGGACGTCAATCTGCGTGATCACCGCCCGCAACGATTCCCGAAGCGGGTCGATCGCGTTCCGGCCGAAGCGCGCTCGCCAGCGGTCTTCTATGACGCTGAATAGCGGCCGCCATACCTCCTGAGCCTGCCGGCCTTGGGGAGTGGCGCGAATTAGCCGGTCGCGGGCGAGTCCCGGTTCGAAGACGATGTACCCCCAACGCTCCATGCCGTTCAAATTCGTCTTGGTGCGCGCCAGATTCTCAAGCTCACGGATGCTCACGCCGTCCTTGCCGACGAACTGCATGCAATTCGACCACATCGCGAGCGACACCAGCCAGGGACCTTGGCGCGTTCCGGCGGCGGGGCTGTGATTGGTCGTCCAATTCGGCATCCGACGCTCGAATTCGTTGTCGAACTCGATGGTGAATGCAACCAGCGCCTGGGAGAGCAGCGTCGGCAAGGGCAGATCCATCAGTTTGTTTTCCGGAAGCCGAAAATCTCGAACGCGGCGCGGCCTTCACGGTCGGAGATGGTTTCGATCAGCTCCTTGCGGAACCCGGCCGATGACGCGGCTTCGAGGATTTTCCGGTTTGTTCCCGCCATTTCCTGGTAAGCCGGCGTGTGGCCCACCCAGAGAGCGCTTTCGAGCAGCCCGCGATGATAGTTCCGCAGAGCGCCGCTAAGGCCCGGCGAAAGGAACGCATCATCGACGATGATCATCGGCAGCGTGCCTTTCTGAAGCAGCACCAGCGGATTGAGAATGCCCCAGTCCTCGATCACGATTTGGGGCGCCCGCATTCTGCCCAGTTCATCGGATAAAGGATAAATGGCGTCGGTCCAGCTATGCGGCGAGCCATAGCGCACCAGCTGATAGAGATATTGATTGGTGAGAAGCAGGTTTTGAGCGGCCAAGTAAATGACGACGACGGCGATCGCCCACCTGCCGGCCGTTCGCCACTGTAGCGACGCCTCGGCGAACGCCACTGCCATGAACAGATGCGGAATGGGCCAGAGTAGAACGGCGTGGTGGGCCGAGCCGCCGGCGCCCTTGGCGATCGCCATCTGGAACCAAGCGGCAGCCATCGCCACGAGCGAAAACAGCAGCACTTTCCGCGCGCGAGTTCGCCAGAGAAATGGGAGCAGGAGCAAGGCGGCGCAGAACGCTGGCGTGAGCTGATTGAACGGATGATCTCCTAGCCCCCCGTGCAAGGCAAAGGACAACCGCTCCACCAGGCTATGGGCCGGTTGCGGCAAGGCTTGCTGGTCCGGGTTGCTCGCGATGTAACCTAGCAGCGCGCTGCCATTCCAGGACGCCCGTAAGACCTGAGCCTTGCGAGCAAGTTCGTCGAAAGCGAAGGACGAATTCGAACGGAACGTAGCGAATCCGGAAGCCGAATTGTAGACAATCAGCGGAAGCGCGCCCAAGCAGAACCCGGCTGCGGCCCAACGGACGTTCCGCGCGGTGACGCGCTTCCACAACTCGCGCGGGAATATAAGGATGGCACCCAGCGCCAGTCCTCCCAGAATCCAGACGAACAGCGCTTTATCCCAGATTGCCAGCCCGAAGCAGAAGAAGCCCCAGTAGAGCGTCCGCCGACGAGGCTGCTCGACAAATTTGACTAAGAGGAGCCCGCCGGCCAAGAGCAGGAAGTGCTGCAGCGCTACCGGTCCCCAGTCAAAGCAGGTAGTCAGAAGAAACATCGTGTCGGTGGCCAGCAGAAGGCCGCCTATCCGGGCCGCCCGGCGGCCATGGACCGTTTCGAGTAACCTCACGAAGAGTAGGATCGTCAGTGCACCGAGCAACAGTGGCGGGACGCGAACGGCCCAGGATGTCGGCGGAGCCAGCCAGAAAATCGGCGCGCAAAGCCAGTTCTTCAGCGCGCCCAGGTAAGTCAAAAACATCACCGGGACGCGCCTGTGGAAGATTCCGAATTGAAAGATGGAGCTTCCTACCGCGTGAAAGTAGGGAGTGGCGAAAAGAACCTCGTCGTTTTGGATTCCGGGGTACGGCAGGATCGCCCAGCCCAGGAGAGAAAACGTGAGAGCAAAGATAGTACCTTGCCACCAACTAGCCATGAACTTAAGCGACGGCATGGGCGAGCGGATCGAGCTTTCCAGCGCGATCCGGCAAGGTAATCAGTATACATCAGCTTGTATGATTCGCCGGGCGGAGCGAGCGACCGATCCCGGGTATGATCGGACGGTCAACTTTTTGTCCGGGCGGCCCATAAATCTTTTGACTTCGCGGGTCGATAAGACTCAAGTATCAAGGGTATTGAAGCCTGAGGGCAGTGTCGGAGGGGTGGTGGACATGGGAATTTACAGCTGGCACTTGAATTGCTTAGAGGTTGTGGTATGATTTTGAGAAGTAGACTGCGTACCTCTCCGGCCGTCGGGCGCTGCCGTCGGTCGCCAAACTTCAGA
>JBEKHQ010000251.1:0-6262 GCA_050012195.1 Bryobacteraceae bacterium
GGCCCATATGTCATCAACATACAACTATATATGACATAACGCAAGCGACCTCCCGAGAGCTTCATCGATAGCTCACTGCCCGTTCAAACGAAAAGTTATCGTTTGCGTTCGAGGAGTAATCACCGCTCCCTGCGGAGTTCCTATCTTTGTCTCCGACCATTGGCCTTCCTCCGACACTCCCGCCTTCAGCCATTTCTGGATCAAGCGAAGAATGCGCTGGTCGGCCACGCGGTGTTGGACGAACTTCATCGTCCATTCGTGGCTCATCTGGTCGAAGAATCCACGAATGTCCGCATCCAGCACCCAGTTCACGCGCTTCCGATGGAGACCCACACTCAGCGCATCCAGCGCCTGGTGCGGGGCTGCGTCCAGGCCGAAATCCGTACGAAAAGCCTCAGAAATCCACCTCATAAATCTCATTGAGGATGGCCACCACTGCCTGTTGAACGACTTTGTCCTCCAGCGCCGCGATGCCCAACGGACGTTGCCGCCCACGGCCTTCGGTATGTAGACTCTTCTTGAGGGCTGTGCCCGATACGCTCCACGGTGAATCCGGCTGTGCAGATCGGCGAGCCGACCCTCCAGCCCGACCTCGTACTCTTTCCACGTCACGCCGTCCACACCGGGCGCAGCTTGACGCTTCAACGCGTAAAAGCTGTCCCGAAGTAGATTCACGCTCAGGTGGTGGAGCAAAGCCGTGAACCGTTCCAATCTCCTTTCCTTGGCTACTGCCGCACACCGCTCAATCCCTGTGACACGCGCACCCCGCTCTGTGTCGGGTCCGTGTTGGACTGAACGATGTTCTCCTTAGCCCGCGCCCTTTCCTCCCCTGCCTCCGCCGAAGAATGCTCTTCGTTGTTCGACACGTTCACAGGTACTACGGCGCGGTCCGACTCCTCTGAAACGTGCCGATCCGCTGTACGGCGAATAGCCTTTTCGGACCGGTCTCGATCCTGGTTAGGTCGAGAGGTTTCAGAGGTCTCCCGGTTCTCGTGCATGTTGTTTCTCGACGTGCGCGGGTTCTTAGACTACGCAGAGCCAGCCGGTCACTCGCGATTTCGCAACCAGCCGTATTGCCTTCCCTCCATCGGGGATAATCAATAGCCCGGCCCACCGATGCCCTTGTCTATGCTTCGATTGAAACCTCGCGGCGTCACTCGCAAGACTCAGGGTCAGGATGGAGTCGCTTTCTCCTTTCCCGTAGGGCTCTTTCATCCCCTACAACATGCCGGTTTATCCCGGCGCACCCCCGGCAGCGATTCGAACTGCGGTTCACTGGTCGTCTTTTTCCGCCTCATCGGCATTGCTACCCCTCGCTCTCCCGCCGGGCAATGCGCCCATAGGTGTCCGAAAGACGGGTTCGAATCCATCCCGGGGTCCCCAGATGATATCGCTATTCGTATTTCTTGTTAGTTGCGCATGATTCAATTCAGCGCGGATTGTTGCAATGTGGACCAGCCTATCGCTGAGGACAAGATTCGTTGATGATATGCTGGCGTCTCAGGGGATCTATGCGAGCTGGACCCGAATTACCCCTGCGGTATCGTCGTGCAAAAACAAGGGACGTTTGAGCGGCAATCGCCCAATTGCTCCTCGCGTCCGCACGCCGCGCGGAGGTAGCGCGTTGCGCCGGCAAGACGGCGGCGGGCCAGCCCAAACGCTGCGCGCCTTGCAGGAACAGGAGTTCGAACGATTGGGTAGCTGCCAGACGATCCGCGTCAATGTACGAGTGGTGGCAGCCACCAACCAGGATCTCGGGCAGCTTGTGGCGAACAAGCGATTCCGCCCGGACCTGTACTACCGGCTGAATGTAATTCCGATCTACCTGCCGGCCCTGCGGGAACGTTCCGAAGATATTCCGCTGCTCGTAGAGCACTTCGTCCGAAAACTTTCGGAGCGCCTCAACAAGCCGATCGACTTGATTCCGGATGAAGTGATGGCAGTTCTCAAAGCACATGACTGGCCGGGGAATATTCGCGAACTGCAGAACGTCATCGAGCGCGCGGTGGTGCTTTCACCGGGGCCGGTGCTGCGTCCCGCGCTAACGGAATTGAAGCACATGACGAGCCAACAGTCGGCAACGGCTTCGTGCACGCTTGCCGAAGCTGAACGAGAACACATTCTAGGTGTGCTGAAACAAACCGATTGGCAAATTGGCGGTCAGCAAACTTACTCCATCGTCCACGGGCAGCTGGATGCACCCATTTGCAATCCGAATGTAATAACATGTTCTGGTGGCCCGCACTATGAAACAACGTCTCCATCGGGAATGCCGGGCGGCGGTAGCCGAGTATCACCTCATCACCCGATACCTCAACGCCGCTAGAGACATCCTCACCGGCCCGGAGCGTAGTTTCCTGCTGGAGTTCGTCGAGCTTGCCAAGCGCAAGTGCGAACGTTTGCGGCGACGGGTCACCCGACGAGCGGCGTGATCGTGGCGGAGGATGCGGGAGGTGATGACCCGGACCGGCTCCGGGCGGCGGCTGGGTATGTGGGTCGAAGCTACTTCTGCGCTGGACGGTGCGAGGCGGATTCTCCTGCCGGTTCGTGATACGCTCTCCATATTTCAATGCCGACGGATTCAACACCGAGCAACACTGTAAGAACGATAAGCACCCACGTGAGATTCTTGAGTGTTTTTGTCAAGCTTTCCAACCGGTCTGACGAAGATCCAAGCAGCGAGTAACCGGGCAAATCGTTCCGATGAACCCAGCGTCATCGGTTCGCGGGCCGAAGCACGTCGTGCGGTGGGGATTCCGGCGAAGCCGAACGCGATTCCGGGATGATTCCGAACGGCATTCCGGGATGATCCCGACACTGCCAAAGAATCTACTCTACTGTACCGACTGAATGCTACACATCTGCCGAAGGGAGTAATTATGGGAAAGCTTGAAGGAAAAGTTGCAGTCATCACGGGGGGATCGAGCGGCATGGCGCTGGCGAGCGCCAAGCTGTTCGTTGAAGAAGGCGCCTATGTTTTCATCACGGGCCGGAGACAGGAGTTACGCACGCTGGATTCGCAGTCTCCTACTACGGGATGGCGAACATCGAGTTCACATCGTGGAGTGGCCGCAGTTACAGCTTGAGGGTATAATCGTGATCGATACAGAGAGGTTTCAGAAGCTTTGCCCGGCGCGAAAAGAGGCACGGCGGCTCCTGGTTCTCGCTCCCAACGACCACAGATCGCTATGTCAACTCTGGAAAGCAGGCATCCGGCATGTCATTTTTGAAGGAGACTCCCCCTGTACGGCAGTGCTGGCCATCCGGGCGGTGGAAACAATTCTCTTTCAGCGGGGCCAAGCTTCACGTTATGGCCGCTTATAGAAGAGGGGCGAGGAGAGAGAGAACTGGCGAAAAAGTCTGCCAACGGCCCGTTTGTGGATTTTTTCTCATGCGCACGGGCCGCACAGAAACGGGTCTGGCACTCCGGCCATGGAGCCGGAGGATTATTGATAGTCACCGTCACCTTATCCGTGTCGTACGTCGTACTGCTGGGCGTGACCTTCCCCTGCGGAAAGGCCGGAGTCGTGGAGCCGAAACCGTTGCTACTCAGACCCCGGAATAGTACAATTTTAGACGATTTCAGTTGTTCAGTCTGATGATCACCAGCATACACACTCTGATTTATTCCGATGATGCGCCCGCAACGCGCGCATTCCTTCGCGACGTCCTCGGCTGGCCCTACGTCGAGGATGCGCTGGGCGGAGGCGCGGGTTGGCTGATCTTCAAGACCGGGCGGAGTGAGATGGGCGTGCACCCGACCCACAGCGTCTACGATGGCAAGACGTACGAATCGCCGCGGCACCATCTGATCTCCCTGATGTGCGACGACATCTCACACACAATCGCTGAACTAAAGGGCAAAGGAGCGGAGTTCCGCGGCGAAGTTCAGGATCACGGGTACGGACTCGTGGTCATGATGGCCGTACCTGGCGCGGACGACATCATGCTTTACGAGCCCAAGCATCCGCTGGCGTATAGCCTTTGACCGATTGAAAAGGCAACTAACTCACTCCCACCTTTCACCTTTCGCAAGACATCGTTTCAATCGAGTGTAATGACGCACCCGGAAGTGAGCCATTCAACGTTTTAGTCGTCGGAAGCTATCGGATCCCTAGATCACGTTCATCAGCCGGCCTCTTCGAACCACCCACTCTTCGCTGGTGAATACGCGCGGGCCAACTTCGATGAGACGTGGCAGCAAATCGAAGACCGAGCCGGGAGTCCACTTATGGTTGTGGCGGGTTCGGAATCCGCGCTGGTTCAGGGATTCGGCAATCTCGGAAAGCGGCTTGTCCTGGATGATCATTTCGAGCATCGCGAGCAGCGCGTCCTTCTCCTGGATATCCTGCTCGAGTTCGAGGCAATCTTCGGAGATCTTGAGCCCATACGGGACTCCATCCGAAATGTCTGCCGCTTCGGGTTCTCCCTCGCCAACCTGGCGTTCCCACACGACGGCCACCGGCGTCCACCCCTCGCCTGATTTGCGCTCGACGTGGGCGGGACTCAACGGCCCGGTTAAAACTTCGCGCATTCTTTCGATTCGTGCCATCCGACGAACCGAGCAACCGAGCCGCCAGCCGGTTTGTCCAGTGAATCCTGTAGTTTTGGAGACAGCTGCGCGGCGCGGCGTGTCCGTTCGTGGGACTGGGCGGAGCTTTTTTGTTTCAAACCGCTTCAAACCGGAGGCTCGAAACGCCCGTCGATCGCCGTCCAGCCGCCGTCCACGAACAGGACAGCGCCGGTGACGTAGCTGGCGGCGTCGGATGCCAGAAAAAGCACCGGTCCAGCCATTTCGTCGGCCGTCGCCCATCGGCCCAGGGCATTCTTGCGGGCATAGGCGTTGTACCATTCCGGGTTGTTCTTGATCGGCTCGGTGAGCGGCGTTTCCACCACACCCGGCGCGATGCAGTTCACTCGGACGCCATCGCTGCCCAGCTCCGCGGCCAGCGTTCGCGCCAGTTGAACGATGCCGGCTTTGGTGGCTGCGTAGGCGCCCTGGCCGGGCTCCACGACCAGCGAGCGAATGGATGATAACAGAATAATGCTGCCGCCTTTCGCTTCGCTCATCACCCGACCCACCGCCTGGGCGATCAGAAAATTACCCTTCAGATTCAAGCGCAGTACCCGGTCGAACTCTTCGGCGCTGTAGCGCAGCAGCGGCTTGCGTACATTGACCGCCGGAGTGCTGACGAGCACGTGAATGGCGCCGTGCTTCGCCCGGATTCCTTCGACCACGTCCGCGACGCTCGATTCCTCGCTGATATCGATCTTGAGCGACTCGGCGGCGCCGCCCGCGGTTTGAATCTCTGCCGCGGTCCTGGCGGCGCCGGACTCGTTGAGGTCGGCACAGACTGTGACGGCGCCCGCCGCGGCAAGACCTTTCGCGGCCGAGCGCCCAATGCCCGAGGCCGCGCCCGCCACCAAGGCAATCCGGCCGTCGAGGCGAAACAGTGCGTTGAAATTCGTCATGACGTATCAGGGCGCGAGCGTCGCCGCTTTGGCCGGCCCGGCATAGATCGAGTTGAAAAGCAGCTTGTAGGTGCCATGCGGCTGGCCTCGAAACGCGGCTTCGATGCCCAGCAGGAACACCTTGCCCTCACCTGAAGGCGCTTCGGCGGCCGCGACAGCGCCTTCCAAATAACCTTCGCCCCACGCCCAACCGCTCCGCAACGGAGTCGCATTCGGATACCAAGCCACCGGTTTGACGCCTTTGAGTTCGGCATCGGGCGCCAAGCGGAACGCCGGACTATTCTCGAAGAACACGTCGGCCACCGAAGGCATCCCGTACGCGACAGGGCTGCCGTTATCGACGCTCACTTCGAGCACCGACCCGGGCACGTAGAATTTCTCGCGCGGCAAGGCCCGCTCCTGACCCTCCGGTGTCCTTTCCACCAGCGCGCTCTTCAACGGGAGCCCGAGGAATTGGGCGAGATCGGTGGAGTCGCCGATGGTGACGATGGTCCCGCCCGCCTCTAGAAACTTCCGAAGCTGCGGGATTGTTTTCTCGACCGTCACGCGTCCGAGCTTCTTGCGAAACTCTTCGGGAATATCCGCCGCCTCGGGCTGGCGGAAAACGCCGCCGCGTCCTGGGCCGGCCGACGCCGGACGCGGCATCGCGCCGCTTGGAAACACCAGGACGTCGAAACGGCTCGCCAGATTCCCCTGATCGAGCGCGGCCGGATACACAACTTCAAACGGAAACTCGAACTGCTCGAAGATCCAGCGCAGCCATCCCGAAGGCATCGAGCCGCCATACTGA
>JBEKHQ010000252.1:0-5320 GCA_050012195.1 Bryobacteraceae bacterium
CCGTCAAGGGTTCGCGCGCCTTGCGCGACAAAGCCCAGCTCGAGTGGGAACGGGCCGGTAATCTTTACGGCAAGCAAAGTTTGACCAAGCCGGACTACGACGGCGCCCGCGCTCAGCTCGACGGATACCAGGCGCAACTGGACGCCAATGAGGCGCAAGTAAAGCTGGCTCAGGCTCGACTTGCCGGCGCCGAGGCGCTCGTGCGCGAAGCCGACTTGGCCGTCGGGGATTCGACGCTCAAGGCGCCCCTCGACGCGATGGTGCTCAAAAGAATGGTTGAGATCGGAGTGCTGGTGGCGCCGGGTACGCCGGCCTTCGTGCTGGGAGACGTGAGCCAGGTCAGGACCGTCTTCGGCGTGTCGGACACGGTGTTGCCGAAAATCAAGATGGGTCTGACGCTGCCGATAAAGTCCGAGGCCGTTCCGGGTTCGAACTACACCGGCCGGGTCACGCGCATCGCGCCCACCGCCGACCCGCGCACCCGCGTGTTCGACGTCGAGCTCACCGTACCCAACAAAGACGGGCGTTTGAAACCCGGAATGATCGCCTCGCTGACGTTGTCGGAGGAAGTCCGGACGGAGGCCGTTCCGGTGATTCCCCTGGCAGCGGTGGTGCAGCCGCCGGGGGGCGCGGCGGGCTACATGGTGTATGTCGCCGAGGAGCGCGGGGGCAGCGCCGTCGTGAAGGCGCGAATGGTTCAACTGGGAGATGCGCTGGGGGACCGAATTTCAGTGCGCGATGGCCTGCGCGTGGGCGAGCGCGTGCTGGTGACCGGCGCGTCCTTGGTGCACGACGGCGAGACCGTGGAGGTTGTCCCTTAAATGGCCGACGACGACAGGGCTAGCGCCGAATCCGGCGAAATCAGAAAAGAAAGAAACGTAGCCCGGTTTTGCGTCGAGAACCGGCAGATCACCTGGGTGCTGCTGCTGGGAACCGTGATTTGGGGCGCCTACAGCTACGTCACGATGCCCAAGCGCAAGGACCCTGAGTTCCCCACTCTGGTGACGGCCATCGTGACGCCCTGGCGAGGCGTAACGGCCGACAAGATCGAGGAGCAGGTAACGCGCAAGATCGAGCAGAAGGTTTCGGAAAACCTGCGGGTGAAGCGCACCGAGTCTATCTCGCAGAGCAACCTTTCCATCGTCTACGTGACGCTCGAAGACGATGAGAAAGATCCGCACAAGCAGTGGGATGACATCGATCTCAAGTTGAAATCGATCACCGATCTTCCCGACGGCGCCGGCCCGATCACATATCTGAAGGACTTCGGCGACACGGCGGCGCTAATGCTGACGGTCGCCAGCCCCCAGGCATCCCCGGCGGAAATAGCTTGGCGCGCGGGCGAAGCGCGCAAGGCCATCGATGCGGCGCGCAGCCGCCTGCCGCAGGCGGAACGGGTTGCCGGATTGCTGTTCTTCCCCACCTCTATCGGTCCGGAGATTCCGTCGCGGGGGCGTGACCGGTTGATCGCCTTTGCCAAACAGAGCGGCGTGGGGCACGACGTGGTGCCCATCGACGGCCCTGGATTCGTGGGCGTCGACGGCGATTTTGGCTCGGATCCTAAAGTCTTGACCGATTTCATGGACGATTTTTTCCGCAACCGCGTGCGTCCCTCCGAGCTGCATCTGGATGTATGGCCGGCCGTGTTTATCCGCAACACCAAGGACGCCGAAGCGCAGGTCGCTGCCCACGCAGGCGAGCGCTACAGCCTCCGCCAGCTCGACGAATTCACAGCTTTGATTCAGCGTACGCTGCAAGGCGTCCCACCCGTGAACAAGGTGTCGCGCGCCGGCGTGGTGCCCGAGCGCATTTTCCTGGAATACTCGCAGCAGCGTTTGGCCGGGTTCGGAATTCAGCCGGTATCCTTGCAAAAGATCCTGCAAGCGCGCAACACCACCCAGCCGGGTGGCTTGCTCGAGGAGGGCGGCAAGAATACGCTCATCGACCCTTCCGGCGCCTTCAAGTCGCCGCAGGAGATCGGCGGCGTAGTGGTGGCCTCCACCGACCGCGGGCTTCCCGTGTATCTTCGCGAGGGCGTGGATATCTACAAGGGATATGAAAGCCCGCCGACGTATCTCAACTACTTCAACGCGCGCGACAGCAAGGGCCAATGGCGCCGCACGCGCGCCATCACTTTAGCCATCGACATGCGCAGCGGCCGGCAGATCGCCGATTTCGGCCGCCAGGTGGACGCAGCTCTCGCCGAACTGAAAAAAACACTGCCGGAAGACCTGATCCTGGCCCGGACTTCGGACCAGCCCCTGCAAGTGAAGGAAAACGTCGGCCTGTTCATGCAGAGCCTGTACGAGGCTATCGTCCTGGTGGTCTTCGTGGCCTTCGTCGGATTTTGGGAATGGCGTTCCGCCGTATTGATCGCTTTTTCCATCCCCTTGACCTTGGCCATGACCTTCGGCTTCATGCACCTGCTGAACGTCGACATCCAGCAGGTTTCCATCGCCTCGCTGATTATCGCCCTCGGCCTGCTGGTGGACGACCCGGTAGTGGCCGGAGACGCCATCAAGCGCGAGATGGACGAGGGGCAGGCCCGGCTGATCTCCGCGTGGCTGGGGCCCACCAAGATCGCCAAGGCGATTCTGTTCGCCACCATTACCAACATCGTGGCGTATTTGCCCTTGTTGCTGATCAGCAGCAACACCGGGGCCTTCATCCGCGCCTTGCCGATTGTGGTGACGTGCGCGCTGGTGGCCTCCCGAATTGCGTCCATGACCTTCGTGCCGCTGCTCGGCTATTATTTGCTGCGCGCGCCCAAGAAGACCGTCAAGACGATGGAGGAGCGGCGCACCCAGGGCTTCGCCGGGCTTTATTACAAATTGGGAAGCGCTCTGATCGAGCATCGTAAGTTGGCTTTCCTTGCGTCCTTGCTGGTGCTGGCGGCGGGGTACTACTTCATCGCCAACCTGCGCCTGGTGTTCTTTCCCAAAGACCGTTCGCACCTCTCCTTTGCCGATGTGTGGCTGCCCGAGGACGCCAACATCGCCATGACCGACGAAGCGGCGCGAAACGCCGAGCGCGTCATTCGCGACGCGGCGGCCGAGTTCGGCAAGCAGCATCCGGACAAGAACGGCCACCCCCGCGAAGTCCTGGACTCGGTGACCACTTTCGTGGGCGGCGGCGGTCCGCGCTTCTGGTTCTCGGTGGCGCCGGAACTGCTCCAGCCCAACTACGCCCAGATTATAGTCCAGGCCACCGATCCGGAGGACACTGAACGTCTGATTGTGCCTTTACAGCAGGCGCTCTCCCACGTGCCGGGAGCGCGCATCGACATGCGCCAGCTCGAGACCGGCCAGCCCATCGGGGTGCCGGTGCAGATCCGGCTGAGCGGTGAAGACGACCGATTGCTCCGCCAATACGCCGAGCGCGTCAAAGTGATCCTGCGCGCCGATCCGGACGCGGTGCGCATCCGCGATGACTGGGGCGCCGCGTCTTTTTCGGTGAAGCTGAAGGTGGATTCCGACCGCGCCAATCTGGCCGGCATCTCCAATGAGGACGTGGCCGTCTCCTCCGCCGGCGGCATGAGCGGTTTGCCTTTGACCACGCTTCGCAACGGCGATGAGGATATCCCGGTGATGAGCCGTTTGCGTCTAGGCGACCGCGCCACGCTATCCGACGTCGAGGACTTGTACGTCTATTCCTTGAACGGAACGCAGCGCGTACCGCTGCGCCAGATCTCGACCATCAGCTATCAGATGGGCGCCGAGAAAATCCGCAGGCGCAACCAATTCCGCAGCATAACGATCGCCTGCTATCCCACTCCCAACGTGTACCCGTCCGAGGTCATGAACAAGATCCGCCCGGAGCTGACCAAGTTCGAGCGCGCGCTGCCCGCCGGTTACACAATGCAGATTGGAGGCGAGGAAGAGGAGCGCCTCAAGGGCTTCAAGGAAGTGAATACCGTGCTGATGGTCTCCGTCGTGCTGATCTTCCTGTCGCTGGTGGTTCAGTTTCGCAGCGCTTTCAAACCGGCCATCGTGTTTGCCGCCATCCCCTACGGCATGGTCGGCGCCTTGGCGGGACTCTCGCTCATGAATGCGCCGTTCGGTTTTATCGCGTATCTGGGCATGGTCAGTCTGGTCGGCGTGATCGTTAGCCACGTCATCGTGCTGTTCGACTTTATCGAGGAGAAGCGCGGCGAGGGCATGCCCCTGCAGGCCGCTTTGCTCGACGCCGGCATCCTGCGCCTTCGCCCGGTGATGATTACCGTGGGCGCCACGGTCATCGCGCTGGTCCCGTTAGCCCTGCACGGAGGTCCGTTGTGGGAGCCGTTATGTTATTCCCAAATCGGCGGACTGACTGTGGCGACGTTCGTCACGCTGCTGCTGGTTCCGGTGATGTACTCCATTTTCGTGTTGGATCTGAAGCTGGTCAAGTGGGAAAAGGACACTCCGTAGGACCGCGCGCTACTGGCTAATCACGGCGGGCCTGATATTCGTCGGGATAAACGAGCGGTCCACCAAGTCGCTCATCGCCATGCGCCGAGCCAGCATACCGGTCTCAAGAGCCATATCCTGAATCTTGCCTAGCTCCTCGTCGGTGGGCGTCAACATCCGGTAGCTCACCCGGTCGGGCGGCTGCGTCAGGACGAAGCGCAGAATTTTTTCGTCCTGCCGAAAATAGGGAGCTGCCAGTTTCGCCGCCTCCAGACGGTTGGTCTCCGCCCACTCGCCGCTCTCCGCGATTCCGCGCACCAAATCCCGTCCCAACGCGGGGTGCTCGCGCATCAAGTTCTCGTTCGCAATCAGGACGCAGGAGATGAATTGCGGCCAGATGTCCTTCGAATAATAAAGCACCCGGCCGCTGCCGTCCAGCTCGGCTTTGGCGGCGTGAGGTTCGCCGACGAAATAGGCGTCAATCGCTTTGGCAGCCAGCGCTCCGGGCATGTCCGGAGGAGGCAGCTCCACGAAACGAATCTCTTCCGGTTTGACGCCCTGGTCTTGCATCAGCTTATGGATCACCAGAAACTGATTGCTGTACTTGCTGGGTATCGCGAACGTCTTTCCGCGCAGCCCGCGCAGGTCCGTGGCTGGAAGATCCTTGCGGACGATAACGGTGGATCCATCGCGATGCCCCAGATACAGAATCTTCACCGGCAGGCCCTGCTCCCGCATCTTCATGGCCAGCGGCGCATTGACGAAGCTGGCTTGGAGCCGCCCGGCTTTGAAGGATTCAACGATGGTCGGGAAATCCAGATACAACCGCGACTCGAAACGCGAAGTCAAGCTGGTGCGGGTCGCGAAATCCGTAACCGGGCAGGTGAGGTGGCACGTTACCGGCAGAAATCCGACGGTTAGCGTTTCGCGCG
>JBEKHQ010000253.1:0-5301 GCA_050012195.1 Bryobacteraceae bacterium
TTGAATCTCTCGATGGTTTCAGCTCTAGCGGTCTCCGTTCTGACCGGCATACCCGCGGCCGGCCAAGCCAAGCTCCCCCGTACGCCGGACGGCAAGCCCAATCTCAACGGAATCTGGCAGGCCATGAACACGGCCGATTGGGACTTGCAGGCGCATGCGGCTCAGCAGGGCCTGGTGTTGGAGTATGGCGCCGAGGGAGCCGAGCCCGGCGGCCTGGGCGTCGTGGAAGGCGGCGAGATCCCCTACCTTCCCGCGGCGTTGGCGAAAAAGAAAGAAAACTACGCCAATCGACTCAAGGCCGATCCCGAGGTCAAGTGTTATCTGCCGGGCGTGCCCCGAGCCACCTACCTCCCCTACCCGTTCCAAATCTTCCAGAGCGAGAAATACATGGCCATCGCTTACGAATACGACAGCGCCTTCCGAAACATCTATCTAAAGGATCCCGGCCCCGCGCCGAACGATTCCTGGATGGGCCAATCCTTCGGGCATTGGGAAGGGGACACGCTGGTCGTTGATGTCACGGGCCTGGACGAGCGCAGCTGGCTCGACCGGGCAGGCGACTTCCACAGTGACGCCCTGCACGTGGTGGAACGCTATACCCTCGTCAATCCTGATATTATTAATTACGAAGCCACAATTGAGGATTCCAAGGTGTTTTCGCGGTCTTGGAAGATCAGCATGCCGCTGTACAAGCATGTCGAAAAGAACGCGCAGCTCCTTGAATTCAAGTGCGTGGAGTTCGTCGAAGATCTGTTGTACGGACAGTTCGAGAAGAAAACCGGCAAGTAAGCCGGGTAAGGCGCGCCCGAAGGGAAGGAGGTCCGCGTGATTCATCGATCTCTAATATCCCTGCCCGCTGTGGCAGTCGCCATCATACTGCCTGCTTTCGGGCAATCCCCGGCGGCCAAGGTCTCCGCGCCCGCTCACAACAAAGCCTGGACCGTCCCGCGCACGGCGGACGGTCTGCCCGACTTGCAAGGAATTTGGACCAACGCGACCATCACGCCCCTGGAGCGTCCCGCGCAGTTTGCCTCCAAACTCACGGCTACCGACGCCGAGGCGAAAGCCTTCGAAAAACAAAGCAACGACGGCCTCTACGGCGACAAACGCAGCGACAACCCGGAGGCCGATCGCGACCACGCCTACAACGCTCTCTTCTTTGATCGAGGCACCGAACTGGCGCGCGTGGACGGAGTGGCGCGAACGTCGCTGATCATCGATCCGCCGGACGGGAAGATTCCGCTCCTCACGCCGGAAGGCACGAAAAGAAACGCCAATCGCTTCCGGAATTCCTTCAACAGCGTGAAGGATCGCCCCTTGGGCGAGCGCTGCCTCATGGGTTTCGGCTCGACGTCCGGGCCGCCCATGCTTCCGGTTTTGTACAACAACAACTATCAGATTGTCGAAACGCCCGAAACCGTCATGATCCTGGTCGAGATGGTTCATGATGTGCGTTATATCCACATGGATCGAACCCAGCATCTGCCGGCGGATATCCGGCTATGGATGGGCGATTCCATCGGCCGCTGGGACGGCGATACGCTGGTGGTCGACACGGCCAATTTTACGGAAAAGACCAGATTTAGAGGCTCGAGCACGAGCTTGCATGTGCTTGAGCGCTTCACGCGCGTGGCCCCGGATACCGTCCTCTACCGAGTGACGATCGACGATCCGGCCACGTTTACCAAGCCGTGGACTCTCGAGTATCCATTCCTGGCGACGGCGGGCCCGATTTACGAGTACGCATGCCAGGAAGGGAATTATGCCATGACGGACATCATGGGCGGCGCCCGCAAAGCAGATCGGGCATCGGAAGACGGAAAGAAGTAAGGCGGTGTCGTTCGCCGCTTGGATTTAGCATCGCAGACTAAATTTAGTAATAAAGGCTTAGAAGGAGATAATCAAATGAGAACAAAGCTGGCCATTGCGGTTGCCGGCCTCGGTGTACTTTTGGCGGCAGTTCCAGCGTGGGCCCACCACGCGTTTGCGGCCGAGTTTGACGCCAAGCACCCCGTGCACTTGGTGGGGACGGTCACGAAAGTGGAACTGATCAATCCCCATTCCTGGATTCACATCGACGTCAAGAATCCGGACGGAACGGTGACCAATTGGATGGTCGAAGCAGGCAGCCCCAACGTTCTGTTGCGGCGCGGTTTCACCAAGGCCACCATCGCTCTGGGAACCGAAGTCGTGGTGGAGGGCTATCAATCCAAGGACGGATCGCTGAGAGCCAATGGGCGCGACATTACGCTGCCCAATGGACAGAAACTTTTCCTCGGTTCCTCCGGCACCGGCGCCCCCGACGAAGAAAAGAAGTAGACGGGCGGATCAGTCCTGACAACATCGCCGCGGACGGCTTCTAATCGCCGTCCGCGGTACCTATTCCATGACGAAGGCTAGTAGCTGCCGATCTCGACGCGTGAACTATGCGCCGCTGATCGTCTTTGCGGCGCTGGTGATTGCGGCGCAGTACGTCCAGGCGGGCGAGCATTGGGTCGGCACCTGGAGCACGGCCGCGGTTGGACGTCCCCAGCAGCCCGTAACGCCGCCACCCCAGGGAACCTCGACCACACCCCCGCCTGCCCCGTTAACCATCAATAACCAAACGCTGCGGCAGATCGTGCATGTCAGCGTCGGCGGCTCTCGTGTGCGCGTGATGCTCACCAATGCGCTTGGCACGGCGCCCCTGACGGTCGGAGCTGCGTTCATCGCGCTGCGCGATAAGGATTCGAAGATTGCGGAGGCGTCCGGCCACGCGCTCAACTTCGGCGGACGTCCGTCCGTCACCATCCCGGCGGGCGCCATCATGTTGAGCGATGCGGTGGATCTGGTTGTTCCGGCGATGACGGACCTGGCCATCGACCTGTTTCTTCCCGACAATATGATCGCGGCGACCTCTCCGCTCAGCAGCCACTTCGCTGCCGCGCAGACCAACTACGTGTCGTCCGCCGGAAATTTCGCCGGCGTCGCTGATCTGCCCGGATCGGCTACCATGCTCTCCTGGTATTTTCTCGAGCGCGTGGAAGTAACCGCGCCCGACCCGGTGAACGCCATCGTCACTTTCGGGGACTCCATCACCGACGGAACGCGATCCACTCCAAACACCAATAGCCGCTGGCCGGATGTGCTGGCCAAGCGACTGCTGGCGAATCCCGGCACCGCGCATGGGATTCTGAACGAGGCCATCGCCGGCAACCGCCTGCTGACCGAAGCGACCATTCCGTTCGGCCTCAACGCCCTTTCCCGATTCGATCGCGACGTGCTCGCTCAGACCGGCGTGGCCTACGTGATCGTGCTGGAAGGCATCAACGATATCGGAATGGCGCGGCAGAGTCCATCGCCGACGTCCGCCGACATTATCGCCGCCCACCGGCAACTGGTTGAGCGCGCGCACGCCCGAGGGTTGAAGATATTCGGCGCCACCCTGACGCCCTTCGACGGCGCGGCTTACTTCTCCGCGGAAGGCGAGGCCAAGCGCGAGGCCTTCAACAATTGGCTGCGCAGCGGCAAGGATTACGACGCGGTCATCGATTTTGACGCAGCCACGCGCGATCCCCAGAATCCCACCAAGCTTTTGCCACTCTACGATTCCGGAGATCATCTGCACCCCAACGACGCCGGTTATCTGGCCATGGGCAACGCCATCGACTTGACGCTGTTCGAGACCCACTCCGCGCCGGCCGCCAAGTCGAAGAAGAAGTGAAGCCACGGCGGACGTGTCACTCCTGGGCTTCTGCGAATGGCTCGGCAATACCCGCGGGAGCGTCGCGCTTCACGGGTCGTTGCGCCTGTACCCGATCCTCGAATCCACGCATGTCCTCACTTTGTGCCTGTTCCTGGGCCTGGCGGTCATGTTCGATCTGCGGCTAGTCGGAGCGGCCCTGCGCGAGGTGCCCGTGTCCCAGGTCGCTCAGCGGCTGCTGCCCTGGATCGTGGCCGGTTTCGTGGCTATGGTAATCACCGGAGCGCTGCTCTTTTACGGAATCCCGGTGCGGACTTACCAAAACATTTTTTTCCGCGCGAAGATGATTCTGCTGCTCCTGGCGGGCTTGAACACGTTGGTTTTTCACGCCGGCATTTATCGCCGCGTGACGGAATGGGATCTCGATCCCACGCCGCCGCTGCGCGCCCGGATCGCGGGCGGCGTGTCGTTGGTCTTCTGGGCCTCGGTCGTCATCGCGGGCAGAATGATCGCTTACAATTGGTTCGACAAATCGGCCTAGCCATGTCTCTATTGCAGTTCTTCGGATGGGTTCAAGGCTGGCGCGTCGGCGAGACCATCCGTGGATCGCTTTGGATGTTCCCGGCCATCGAGTCTTTTCATCTCTTGGGACTCGCCGTCATCGGCGGCGCGATTTTGCTCGTGGACATGCGTCTTTTCGGCCTCGGAATGCGCGGCCAACCCGTGCGCCGGCTCGCGCGCGATGTCCAGCCTTGGCTGACCGGCGGCCTCGTAGCGATGTTGATCTCCGGAGCTCTGCTGTTCACTTCCGAGCCGATCAAGTGTTATCACATCAGCGCCTTTTGGGTGAAAATGACCTTCCTGCCTTTTGCGATCGCGTTCACCTTCACCATCCGCCGCAAAGTGACCATGGCCGACGAGCAAAAAATCCGTCCGGTCTGGAGTAAGCTGGTCGCGATCGTCTCCGTGGCGTTGTGGTCGGGCGTCGGCATCGGTGGCCGCTGGATCGGGTTTTCCTAGAATCCCGTCGTCCTAATCCAGAAACTCTCCGTCCAGGTCGCGCCCGCCGCGATGGACTGCAAACCGCAGTAAACGCCTTCGTGAGCCAGGTTGAACGCATCGATGATTCCGGTCATCGGTTCGAAAGCTACCGCGTCGCGCGCTTGCGGCGCATAGAAGACGGCCACCGGATACTTGGGGCCGAACCGCACTGTGATGCGCCGCCCGTCGCCCTCCACCCAAAATTCCTCGCCCGAGCCGTGGCCACTGAATACGTCGTCGAAGTGACGGCCCGCCAACGGCAAAGGGTCGGGTAAATCGTATGGCGTGGTCTTGCCGGTCGGAATCATCTTGCTCGAAAGCTCGTGATGTTCCCGCACCGGCAAGTGGACCGTCCATCGATCGCGCTCGCAGCCCGGAATCTGATACCAGGGATGAAAGCCGATCGAGAGCGGCATCCGCTCGTCGCTAAGATTCTCGATCGCAACGCGGATCTCGATGACTCCGCCGGCCAGACGGTGCGTCATCTCGATCGCGTGTGCGAAGGGAAACTGCGCCATCCACTCCGGGTGTTTCCAAAACTCCAAGCGACTTGTGACTTCGGCGCACCCTGCGTCTTG
>JBEKHQ010000254.1:0-5295 GCA_050012195.1 Bryobacteraceae bacterium
GAAGTGGAACGTGCTGCCGCGTTCTTCCTGGCTGATTACTCCGATTTCCCCTCCCATCAGCTCCACCAGTTCGCGGCAAATCGTCAAACCCAGGCCGCAGCCTCGGATCGCCGTGGAAGTTTGCTGGGGCAGTTGCGTAAAGGCCGCGAAGATTCGCGCTTGATCCGCGTCGCCAATCCCCGGTCCGGTATCGGAGACCTCGAAGCGAATCCGTGCGTCTTCGCGATCCTGGACTACTCGCACCCCGACGCGTCCGCGCTCGGTGAACTTGAGGGCGTTGCTGAGCAGGTTCACCAGGACTTGCTGGATGCGCAAAGGGTCTCCCAGCGCCCATTCGGGCAAGGCGGAGTCCCAATCGACGCCCAGCTCGATACCTTTTCGGCGGGCCGAGTCCTGGAAAGTGGCCACCGCGTCATCGACGGTTTCCTTGATTCGAAAGCTGATTCTTTCCACTTGCACCGCGCCGGCCTCGATCTTGGAGAAATCCAGAAAGTCGTTAATCAAGCTCACCAGACGCCGGCAGTTGCGCTGGAACATGCTCACATATTCGCACTGGTCGGCGTTCAGGGAGCTTTCCGACAGCAGGTCCGCCGCGCCGAGGATTGCGTTTAGCGGGGTGCGGATGTCGTGACTGATCTTGGCGAGGAACTCGGTCTTAGCGAGATTCGAAGAAACGGCGGCGTCCTTGGCGGACACCAAAGCCGCTTCGGCTTTCTCCTGTAAACTGATGTCCCGGAGGAAAACGTAATAGCCGGCGTCGCGATCCTCGAGTACCGGCAGGAAAGTCATTCCGACCGCCGACACGCTGCCATCCGAACGTTGGATGTGCGCTTCCGTTTCGGCGCGTCCGCTCACTCGCATGGCTTGGATCGCCTCTTCCACACGGCCTTGATCGCCCGGCAGCACGGTGTCCATGATGCCGGCAGGCGACGCGCCTTCCGACAGTCCGGCCATTTCGCAGTAGGCCCTGTTGCATGACAGGTAGAGGCCGGATGCGTCGGCTTCCGCAATTCCATGCAGAGCGTTTTCGAGAGCGGCAGTCCGCCGCCGCAACACCTCCGCCGTTTGAGCTATCCCCTCTCCCAGCGCGCCGATTTCGTCCCGGCCGCCGGGCAGCGGATTCAGCGCTCCGCCGGTGGCCAGCCTGGCGACGTTCGCTTGGAGCTTCTTGATGCGTTGCGTGATTCCGGCGCCATACAGCAGCGAAATCACCACGCCGCCCACCACTCCGAAGAACATACAGAACCCAGTGGCGATGCGCGCGACATGGCGAAGCCGATCCGCGCGCCGCAACCGGGCGTCGAGCAACCGTTTCTCGTCCTCTTCCATGGCTCCAAGCGCGTTCTCCATCCGCCCGCGCTCGGGCTCCGCGGCTCTTAAAGCGCCGCGCAACTGTTCTCGCGACAAGACTCCGGCCTGAAAGCGCGCCATGGTTCCGAAAATGCGTTCCACCCGGGAGCGTTCGAGCGCCGCCACCTCGGCGAGCCGCCGCCTTTGCGCGGGATCGTCGTCGATGAGTTGCGAAAGTCTCTGCCAGGTGGCGTCAAATCCGGCGATAGTCTCGCGGGTCTTGCCGGCGAAAGCCTCCTCGCCGGTAATGAAGTAGGCGCGCACTTGGGCGCTGACTTCGATTTCGAACGCCTTCAGCTGCTGCACCTCCCCCTGGATCAGAAAGCTGTCGTGGACCTTCCGCTCGGCTAAAACCGCTTCGGCGCCGAGCACGTAAGAGACGCAGGCTATCATCACCGTGGCAGCCGCCGGGACCGCAATCACGATGAGGCCCTTGGTGCGCAGCCGAAGGTCCGACCAGCCAGCGAGTCTCGGCATGCCTAACCGCCCAATACGACGTCCAGCAAAGCGCAAAGGGATGCGATTTTCGACTTGCTGAGCGAAGCGTCGGCGCCCAGATAGGACGAAACCGTCAAGTACAGGTCACAGCTATCCGCGCCCGATACCGTGACGATCTTGATCTCGGGGAAGCTGGCCTTCAACTCCCGCAAGGCTTCGATTCCATCGTGATGCGGCATCACGACATCCAGGATTACGGCGTCGAAGGCTCCGGATCGCAAGCGAGCCCGGCACTGGGCTACATTTTCCGCCTCCGTGACATTGTACCCAGCGGTTTCAAGCAGCTTGCGGGCCAGTATCCGAAAGGACTCGTCGTCATCCACTACCAGCACTCCGGCCAGCCGGCGGGCGATGGCGGCCGGACGCTTCAAGAGGTCTTGGGAAGTCGCTGCGGTCATGCCATAACGTATCGGCGCAGTGCGGCAAACTTTCAGCGAGCTCTTTTTTTTCGCGGGCGCTCCGATAAGGACCTCAGTATGCGATCGAGGTCTGCATCCAGGAGGAAGACGTGACTTTAGCCACGGTATCGTCCGACGCAGGTTTTCGCCGAGACGTTCGAGCGGCGCTGGACGGGCGTCTGCAATTCGAAACGGCGTTGGATCTGAGTTATGAAGACGCGGCGCGATTGCGCGCGATTCCGAGCGAGGAGAAGTGCATCGTCATGATCGATTTCGCCGACCCGCTGCGCGCGCTCGGGGCGGCTCGCGCGGTGCAAGGCCTGCCGCGGTTTTCAATCGTCGCGGTGGGGAGCGGAGGGAGCCGCGAAGAATTGCTGGAACTCATGCAGGCCGGGATTTGCGACGTGGTCCCTAACTTCACTTATCGCGAGGTCTGGCAGGCGGTCAATCGCGCGGCCTCCAATCTGGCATGCGCGGGCGAGTCGCTGGCGGATCTGTACGCGTTCGTGCCGGCCAAGCCGGGCTGCGGCGCGACCACGCTGGCCACCAACGCCACGGCCGCGGCGGCCCGATTAGCGGGGGAACCGACCTTGCTGCTGGATTTCGATCTCCGGCTCGGCGTTACTTCGTTTCTGTTGAAGGCCGAAGGCGGGCACACCATCGTCGACGCGCTGGCGCAAGCCGGCCGGCTGGATCGCGACCTGTGGCGCACGTTGGTGTCGCAGATCGGGAACCTGCACTTGCTGGGTTCGGGTCCGGTGGACTTCTCGCGCCCCTTTCCCGCCGAATGCTTTACCGAGCTCCTGAATTTCGCCCTGCGCCGGTACTCGGTGGTGGCGGTCGACTTGCCGGGTTCGATGGAAGACCATGAATGCGAGGCGCTGCTCAGAGCGAAAAAGATTTTCCTAGTGTGCACGCCCGACATCGGCGCATTGCATGTGGCGCGCCGCAAGGCCGGCTGGTTGTCCGACCTGCGCCTGACCGCGAAGGTGTCGGTGGTGCTCAACTGCGTGGGGCGGCGGAGCACGCTTTCGGTGCGCGACATAGAACGCATCATTCAAATGCCGATCAGTTATCTGGTCCCCGACGGCACGAAAGAAGTGACGCGAGCCGCGCAAAATGGAACGCCGATCGGTGGCGCGTCGCCGCTGGCCAAGGAGATCGCCAAGATCGCGGCGGAGATGACGGGGGCCA
This sequence comes from Bryobacteraceae bacterium, assembly GCA_050012195.1. Lineage (GTDB taxonomy): Bacteria > Acidobacteriota > Terriglobia > Bryobacterales > Bryobacteraceae > Palsa-89. Next base: position 3,441 of record JBEKHQ010000254.1, read on the forward strand.
GGCAGCCCGCGAAGACAACCAGTCCGGTCCGGCGTTTCGTCGAGTATTTTTCCATTAGCGCGGCGCGCGAGAGCAAGGGGGACGCATGACTAACCAAGCGATCTTGAGTATTTTCGATTATCTATGCAACGAGGCCAGGAATTCGGCGCACAGCCTTTTCGGTCTAACGGAACTCGAAGGCGAGACGGCGGCGGATCTTGCTTTGCGCGCCTGCATCGAGGGAAGCCGGGCGAGCACGGACCGGTTGCTGCGCTCCATCGACGACGTCCGCGAACTGTTGGCCGGCGAAAGCCCCGCGAGCGAAACGCTGGAGGAGTTTGACGCCGCCTTGTGTCTGGGAGAGACCGTCGACCTGCTGAACCTGGCCTCCCGTCAGCCGGGCCGCCGAATCGTTCTGGAGTCCGGCTCCGAACCGGTGATCGTGCGTCAAGATCGGCGGGTAATGGAACAGGTGCTCGCGCGTGTCCTGGATGCGGGTTTGAAACTTATCCGTAGCGGTGAATTGCGCGCGGGCGCGCGGCCGGGCACGGCGGGAAACGGCGTTCGATTTGAAATCCTGCTTCCGATTTGCGATCTTGCGGCTCGGCTGGTCGAGTGGCTGAACGTTGACCCAGAGCAGATCGCTTTTCAAAACAACGACGACGTGGCTTTAAAGGTTCCGGTGATGGTGGCGGGAAGGCGCCTGCGCGCGCTAGGCGGAACGGCCGAATTCGCGTGCCAAGCGCCGGCGCCCACGCGTTTGGCGATCTATCTTCCGTCCCAACCCGCTCACATGGAGGGAAACTCGGAACCCTCGCGACAGTCCGATCATGCGGAAGCATTGAACGTCCTGGTGGCGGAAGACTGCGACGAAAGCTACGCGATCAGCGAGCTGCTGCTCAAGAAAGAAAATGTGTGGCGAGCGCGCACGGGCCTGGAAGCCATCGACGTGGTGAAGTCGCGCCGCTTCGACTTGGTGCTGATGGACGTGCACATGCCCGGAATGGACGGATATGAAGCGATCCGTCTGGTGCGCGACTGGGAAACGCAAACCGGGAATGCCCGCACGCCCATCGTCGTAGCCTCATCCGACGACCTAGACAAGCAGCATCGATCGGCCGCGCAAGCGGGCTGTTCCGGTTTCTTGAGAAAGCCGCTGCGGAAGGCCGAACTGCTGGAGCTGCTGGATCGGCTGAAAGCGGCGCGGGCGGTTGCTTGCTGAGCTTAGTCGCCGGAAACGCGCCGAGGCGTGCCGCCGCGCGTCGCGCCGCTGATTGAGAAGTACGGGGCGAGCGCGGATACGATCGACCGCCAGCGCGTCTTCGCCACCGACAATCCCAGCATGAGCAGTATCACCGCCACGGCCGCGAGGCCGCATTGCACGTTGCTCAGAGTCTCTTTCTCGGCGCCGAACCAGCGGCCATATACCAGCTCGATGTGCACCCAGTACACCAGCAGCGAAGTGGTGCCGAACTGCCGCACCCAGCTCCACGATTTTCCTACGGCGTACTCGGTCCAAACATAGGCGAAAGCCATAATCAGAATCACTACGCCGAGTTTGATCACGATCAAGCCGGGACTGTCGAGCCAGAACTCGGACTTCGGATACAGCGAGTAGGGAAGGTTCGAAAAATACTGGCCACCGACGATCAGCGTCATGCCGGCCAGACAACCCCACTGCATTACGCGATTCATCTGTTCCTGTTTCACCACTCGCAACAGGCTGCCGATGCTGAGTCCGAACGCAATGAAGGAAGCCCACGGAAAGAAGGAGAAATATTGGTAGCTGGGAACGAAGTAGGCGGAGACTTGCGGGGGCAGCCAGCTCCAGTTGAGCGCCGAGACCAGGGGCGAAGCGGCGGCAATGGCGACGCCC
>JBEKHQ010000255.1:0-7324 GCA_050012195.1 Bryobacteraceae bacterium
CGCGTCGGTATGATCTTGATAGCGGATGATCGTGGGGATGGCTCTGGGGTTATCCAGATGGCCTAGCGCGAAAATGGCGGATTCAATAACCCCGAAATCTAGCTCGTCTTCCAACATCTCTGTCACGAGCGAGAATGATTCGTCGTGAAAAATCCATTCCGGCTTCTCGTCTGGCGCGCCCAAGAAGGGAGCCTGTCGAAGCTGGCACACGATGGCGGCCGCCCGTGCTCTCTTTAGCGAGACGTCAGAAGCACACCACGCCGCTGCACGATCAAAAATCTCCCGACTGCCACCCTGGTGCAAGGTGGCGACCGCAGCCGACACAGCTTCGTCCTCGAAGTCGCCTAGGAGTGCCTGCGCAAAGAGAGCCTCAACTTCTGGGGTATTCATAGAAACCCTGCTTGAAGTATAGTCCTGTGCGCTGCCCGAAGACAAGGTCCAGCATCCTTGGCACGAGCGTTTACCTGGTGCTGAAGGGAACCGTAACGTGATCACTTCTCCGGATCAGATCTCCGGTCTGATGTTCACTCTGACCCGCCGAACGCGTGGAGATCCGGTTGAAGGCGACCGGGGAAAACACGAGAGAGATCGAGGTCGGGCCCGGGCAGAATCACGTAGAATAAATACGGGGATAATTCGTCGCCACACCAGTTCGACGTCGTCATAGAGCGCGATGAAGAAGGGTACTATGTTGCATCCGTCCCTCAACTCCCGGGATGTCATACCCAGGCGCGATCCTTAGACGAGGTTGCTCAACGCATTCGCGAGGCGATTGAACTGTGTCTCGAAGTTGAAGGTGCGCCCGAGCAAAGTCTGGAGTTCATCGGCATTCAGCGCATCACCATCGCGGCGGCATGAGCCGTAGTCCAAGGATTAGCGGCTCGGACTTGATCGCCGCGTTGACCTTTGGCGGCTTTCAGGTTACTCGCGTCCGAGGCAGCCATCATTTTCTTCGCCATAGAGACGGCAGGGTCACTGTAGTGCCCATCCATTCGGGTGAGACGATTGGACCCGGCTTGTAGCACAAGATCTTGCGCGATTGTCAAATGTCCGTGGAAGACTTGATGGAATTGTTGCGCCAACGTTAAGTCAAGCACCGTTGGCGTGCCAGATAACGTCCACCGTCGCCTCCGCTTACAATGACAACCATGGAGCATCGCAAACTTGGAACCCAAGGATTGAAAGTATCCGAGATCGGCCTGGGCTGCATGGGCATGTCGGATTTTTATGGCGCGGACGCCTCCACCGAGCGTGAAAGCATCGCCACCATTCAACGCGCGCTGGACCTGGGAATTACGTTGCTCGACACCGGCGATTTCTACGGCATGGGCCACAACGAAATGCTGATCCGCCAAGCCATTCAGGGGCGGCGCGAGCAAGCCATACTGTCGGTGAAGTTCGGCGCGCTGCGCGACCCGAACGGCGCGTTCCTCGGTTTCGATGGCCGGCCCGCTTTCGTGAAGACTTCGCTGGCCTACACATTGCGCCGGTTGGGCGTGGATTACGTGGACCTGTACTACCCTGCGCGCGTCGACCCGAACGTCCCTATCGAAGACACCATCGGCGCTGTCAGCGACATGATTCGGGAGGGCAAGGTCCGGTATGCGGGGCTGTCGGAGGCCTCGGCGAACAGCGTTCGACGTGCTCATGCGGCGCATCCGATCAGCGCTCTGCAGATCGAGTACTCGCTGTGGTCGCGCGATCCCGAAGATGAGGTGATTCCGACATTGCGCGAGCTAGGAATCGGTCTGGTGGCGTACGGGGCGTTGTCGCGAGGTTTGTTCGGCGGAGACTTCTCGACCGCTCATCAATTCGCGCAGCGCGATTTCCGCCAACACTTTCCCCGGTTTCAGGGCGAAAACCTGGCGTCCAACCTGAAGGTATTCGACAAACTGAAGCAACTGGCTGCAGAGAGGAATGTTACGTCGCCGCAGCTCGCACTGGCGTGGGTGCTGGCGCAAGGAAGCGACATCGTACCGATTATTGGAACGAAGCGCCGCAACTATCTGGATGAAAACGTCGCAGCGGCCGGCATCAAGCTTACCGCCGCCGATCTCGAACGCATTCAAGACGCAATCCCCCGAGGCGCGGTAGCGGGCGCGATCTTCAGCCAGTACAGTTCCGCCGACTCGTCCAACAGCAACTCCGCGGCTCGCTCCGGCAGGTTCATCGCGTCTTTTTCCGTGCACAGCAAAACGCTGGTCCCGTGCATTCGCGCCTGCGCTGCCAGGCGTTGCAGTTCGGTGCAACTGTAGCTGTGATGATCGTCGAAGGTCCAGGTGAACACCGGCTGGATACGCAGTCCTTTCAGAATTCCCCAGAAGCTGGCCGGGTTCCCAAGGCCGCAGAAAGCCGCCGCCCCGCCTTCGGGAGGATGGGCCGGCTGGCCGGTCCGATGATTCACCCAATAGCGCGGATCGAATCTGGCCCGGAATATGGGGGCGCGCGGATTGAGCGAGCTCAGCTCGCGAAGCAATCCGGCGTATTCGCGCTCCACGGCCGCGCGCATCAGCACCAGCGCATCCGCTCGGGCCAGTGCTCGGGGTGGCTCGCGCAACCTTCCTAACGGAAACACCGCGTGTCCGGCGAAGGGGTTCAAGGCGTCGATCAGCACGACGTCTAAGTCGCGCTCGAGCTGCCGGTGTTGAAATCCATCGTCCAGAAAAAAGACATCGGGGTGATGAATCTCTTCGACCATTCGCCCCGTGGACCAGCGGTCGGCGCCGATGCCTGCGTGCGCGTGGCCGTCGCGAATGTAGATCTGCGCCTCGTCGCCGGTGACGCTAGCCGGCACTGTCTCGCCGGCTTCGACGATGATGGTGGGTTCGATGGATCGGCGGCGATAACCGCGCGTTAGAATCGCGGCCTGGCGCCCGCGCTCATACATGCGTTCCGCCAGGTACTCCACCATCGGCGTTTTCCCAGCGCCGCCCATGCTGATTCCGCCGATGCTGACCACTGGAGTTTGAAGACGGTGCGCATGCGCGAGATCCCAGCGCTGGCCGATTTTGCCCGCCAACTTCCAGATTTGCGCCAAGCACCACAGCAGCGGCATGGCCAGTCCGCGGGGATGGCCTGACGGAACCACCTGATCGTGCCACTTCAGAATCTCCGCCGCCGCGGCGCGGGTGACTCCGCGATGCCGAACGGCGAGTTCGGCGGCGCGCGCGCCAAGATCCTGGCGGGTTTTGGGATTATCGATGAGCCGGCCGACCGCGTCCGCCAATTCGACGGCGTCGGCGATTTCGCGGACCGCATGGCGTTCGCGAAATTCGGCCGCGATGGCCGCGAAATTCTCCAGATGCGGACCGGTGACGATTGCGCGGCCGCACGCCGCCGGCTCGAGCAAATTATGTCCGCCGCGCCGCGCCAGCGTGCCGCCCATGAAAACTACATCGGCCACGGGAAACAGACCGGCCAGTTCGCCGATCGAATCGAGCAACACCACGCACGGGAGAGCCAGATCCGATTTCAACTTACTCCGCGATCGCCGCGCGTAGCGCAGGCCCGCGGCGCGCAGCTTTTCCTCCGCGGTATCGAACCGCTCCGGCCGGCGCGGAGCCAGGATCAGAAGCAAACCCGGATGCGATGGGGCCAGTTCCTCGAAAGCCCGCAACACGACATCGTCTTCGTCTGGGTCACCGGGTTCCGCGGCGGGCATGGTGCTGGCGGCGATCCAGACGGCGCTCGGATGCAGTTCGTCGAGCACGTTTCGAATCAACCTCGGAACCTCGCCGCGAATCGGCGCGGCGTCGTATTTCAGATTGCCGAGCGCGCGCACCCTCGCTTCCGGCGCGCCTAGTTCGACGTAACGCTTGCGGTCCTGCTCGCTCTGGGCCATGATCGAATCCGGCCGCTCGAGCACATGCCTGAAGAAGAAACGCCAGCGGCGATAGCTGGGAAAGGCGCGGTCGGAAATCCGTCCGTTGACGATCAGCAGCGCGCAGCCCGCGCGTTTCGCCTCGCGATAAAGCACTGGCCAGATTTCGGTTTCGAGAATCACGACCGCGCTTGGCCGAATTCGGCGGAGTACCCGCCGCACCGCGAATGCGTAGTCGATAGGCGCGTAGAAAATTCCATCGACTATCGGGCCGAGCTTTTCCCGCGCGACCCCGCGTCCGGCCACCGTGCCGACCGAAACATACAACGGCACGCTGGGGCTGCGCTCGCGTAACTGGGCAATGAGCCCGGCGGCGGAGATCACTTCGCCCACCGAAACGGCATGCAACCAAATGGAGCCGGGCGGCGTCGCCTGAAAGGAACCGGGGCCCGATCCGAGCCGTTCGGTGAAACGCCGCAAGTAGCCTGCATCGCGGGCCGAGCGGTAAACGAAATAGAATACAAGCAGCGGGAACGCGATAACGCGGCACACCCAATAGAGGATTTCGATGAAAGCGTTTTGGATTTGCCTGATCGTGTTCATGGCCGAGGCCCTGCTTTTCGCCGACAAAAAGAGCGAGAGCAAGTTTTCGCCCGGGCCGGCCTCCTCGTATCCGGCCAAGCAGACCAACGACAAGGTAACCATCGCGGCGGTTGCTTACGATTCCGAAGCACTGGCTCACACGGCATTTGGGAAATTGGATCCGAACCAGTACGGCGTACTGCCCGTTTTGGTCATCATCCAGAATGACACGGACCAGGCGCTCAAGTTAGACCATATCGAGGTGGAATACACCGGCCTGAATGGAAGGCACCTGGAAAATACGCCGGCTTCCGACGTGCAGACCTTGGGCGGCACTTCGCGGCCCCGCGTGCCGGTTGCCACTCCGATACCGTTGCCCAAGAAGCACAAGAATCCGCTGGATGTCTGGGAGATCGAAGGGCGCAGCTTCGCGGCCAAACTGCTGCCCGCGCACGAATCCGCAAACGGTTTTTTTTACTTTCAGACCAGTCACCGGCCGGGGTCGAAGTTCTACTTGACCGGCATCAAGAAAGCGTCGACGGGCGAAGACATCTTGTATTTTGAGATTTCGCTGGACAAACCGCGCTGAAACTCGGACCGGGAACCACGCGCTGCGATTTCCTTGCTGCGCTCGCTTCAGGAGACGGTCGAAGATGATGGGCACGAAATAGCGATCGACAAACTAATCGAAAAGCTCAAGGTGCCCGAGACAATCGCAGCGGATTTTGGCTGCATAGACGCGCTAGTCTTAACCACGAAACCGATTAAATCAAGAAAGCAAGCTTCGGATTTAGTATTCAGAGACTCCAACGACAGCCCTTCCGATTATCCGATGACAAGGGTAGGCTGCTCCTCCTCAATATCGGGAATGCTGAATCAGAGCCGGGGTGGATCAACCTACTCGTTTGCGAGCAGAAGACGTACGAAGCGAGCGGACTGGCAGTGGTTAGTCTGTGGGTGGACGCGGGCGGCCGCAATTCGCTCGATGCCTACCTGCGATCGGCGAAAGTATCGAAGCCGGACTATCCCATCGTTCTCGGCAGCGGATTCGTCGCGGAACCGTGAATGTCACCTGTAGCTCAGCTATACTACGCCTGAAGGCCGCGCGGAAAGGAGTGTTCCAATGTCCCGCTTTTTTTCGTTTGTTGCAATCGCGCTCGTTTTCCTGAGCGCGCCGCTCCCAGCTCAGGTCAAGACCTGGACCCAGCCCCGAACACCGGACGGCCAGCCGGACATCCAGGGCATTTGGAACAACTCCACCCTCACCCCGCTTGAGCGGTCGCGCGCGTTTGCCAATAAACAATTTCTGGCCGAAAAGGAAACAGTCGAGCTGGAAAATAAGCTCGCCGAACAGGGCAATTGGGACCGGCCCGGTGCGCCCCAACAGCCGGGCACCGGACTCGGCTATAACTACGCCTTCTGGGATGCGGGAACCAAGCTGGCCCGGCTCGACGGGCGAGGGCTAACTTCGCTGATCATCGACCCGCCCGACGGCAGAATCCCTTCGCTCACGCCCGAGGCACAGAAACGAGAGGCGGCCCGACAGCAGGCGCGGAGCAAACGCGGGCCGGCCGATTCGTGGTTGGATTTGAACCTGGCGGAGCGTTGCTTGACGCGGGGATCTCCCAAGCTGCCGGGCGGCTATAACAACAACATGCAGATTGTGCAAACCAGCGACGCGGTCATGATCGTGCAGGAGATGCTGCACGAAGTCCGTGTGATTCACCTGGATGGGCGTTCGCATCTGCCGCCCAACGTCCGCCAATGGGTGGGGGACTCCACCGGGCATTGGGAAGGCGATACTTTAGTCGTCGACACAACCAATTACAACGACGATGTCCGGTACGCCTCTTTCAACTGCTGCGGCCCCGCGGGCGAAGGCTTGCATATCGTAGAACGCTTCCGGCGCGTTGACGAAAATACGATCGACTTCCGGTATACGGTGGAGGATCCATCCACCTACACGCGGCCGTGGACGGTCGCGGTACCGATGACCAGGATCGAAGACAAAATCTACGAGTACGCCTGCCACGAAGGCAATTACTCGATGGAAGATGTACTCAAAGGGGCGCGCGCCGAAGAGGCTGCAGGGGCGGCAGCCAAGCCGAAGTGAAAAAACTGTCGCTTTCTGATCGACGCTGCCACCGTCCGAGCTAGGAGCGATGGCATTGGGCGAACTGCCGAGTCAACGAGATCGAGAAGCGGATGCTAGCAATTCTGCGAGAATCCGGACGGGCAAGGGCGGGGGCAGCCCAAAGTTCGCTTTACGCGAGAATACGGCTGGTAGACGCGGCGATTGGGGCCAAGCCGGGGAGCCCGCCGCCGTGTCCCACGATATGCTCGAAGCGGCAATCGCTGGTGATGCGCAGGCCATATCCATAGCCGGTCTCGGCCGCTTGCAACTTGCCGCCGGAGCGGCCCACGGTCAGGTTCGAGGGCGTCCACATGTGACTCATTTCGCGCACGGAACTTCGGCGCACGGGGCCCGCTTCCGCATCGTCGCGCGACGGCCACGCCGAAAGGTGGAACGCGACGTACTTGCCGAGATCAGTCGCAGTAGTCAACAATGCCCCCGCCGAACCGAACACTCCCTCCGGGAGCGGCGCTTCTTCAAGATAGGTTCCATCCGGCTGCAGGCGATAGCCAACGGCGCGCGTGTCGGCGGGCGCCAGGGAGAAATCAAAAGTGGACGGGTCCATATGCAGCTTTGCGAGAATCTCGGCTCGGACGTACTGCTCGTAGGGCATCCCCGACGCTTTAGTAACTACCCGGCCCAGCAGTCCGAAGGCGTAGTTGGAATATTCGTAGCGAGTGCCGGGCGGCGTCGAAAAAGGTATCCCGCGGCGAAGCCACTGCGTGAGATCGGCGTCCGTGGCGCTCAGTTGCTGATCGCCCCATGGATTGTCCTCCGGGAAGCCGGCG
>JBEKHQ010000256.1:0-5289 GCA_050012195.1 Bryobacteraceae bacterium
ATTCTCGAAAGCATTCCCACCGGCGTCATCTCGCTGACCTCCGACGGGCGGATCCAGCGCGTCAACCGCGCGCTATTGGGCATCTTTCCCGAGGAGCAGGTGACGCGGGCCACGCGGCTGGGCGACTTATTCTCGCGCGAAGATACCGCCGAGATTCGCTATTTGATGAATCGGGCGCGGCGCACCGGAGTGGCCGGCACGCAACTGGAATACAAAGCCGAACGGAACGTGCTGCATCTCGCTCTCACCGTAGCAGCGCTCGACGCGCAGCGCAGCGCGGGTTTCGTGTTGGTGGTGGAGGACACCAGCGAGCTGCTGCGCGCGCAGAAAGCCGCGGCCTGGCACGAAGTGGCGCGGCGCGTCGCGCACGAAATCAAGAATCCTCTGACACCCATCTCCCTGTGCGCCGATCGGATCGGGCGGCAACTGGAACGGGGCCAGCCGACCGCCGAAACCCGGCGCATTCTGCTGGAGTGCGCGTCCACCATCGCGCGGGAAGTGGAAACGCTCAAGGCGCTGGTGGACGAGTTCTCGCAGTTCACCCGGTTCCCCGCCGCGCACCCGGTTCCGTCGGATCTGAATCAGGTGGTGGAGACCGCGCTTTCGGTCTTCGACGGACGGCTGGATGGAATCCGGGTGGAAAAAGAGCTCGATCCCGGCCTGCCCTTGGTGAACATCGATCACGAACATTTCAAGCGCGTGGTGGTGAACCTGGTGGATAACGCGGCCGAAGCCATGCAGGACGCTCTTTACAAGCAGCTTTATATCTCCACGCGCGGCACCGAAGCGGACTCGGTGGAACTCATCGTGGCGGACACCGGATGCGGGGTTTCTCGCGAAGATAAGGAAAAGCTTTTCCTGCCGTATTTTTCGACCAAGGGCCGCGGCACCGGACTGGGCCTGGCCATCGTGAATCGGATTTTGGCGGATCATGCCGCCACCATTCGGGTGGAGGACAATCAGCCGGCGGGCGCGCGTTTCATCGTGGATCTTCCCGTCTCGAGCGCCGCCGACCACGACACTCGGGAAGGCGAGGCCAAGGCAGCCGAGGTTTCCGCGGCCGAGAGCCGGTTGTGAAGCCGGCCCGGATACTCATCGTCGACGACGAGCCGCTGATCAGGCAGTCGCTCGCGGGCGTGCTGGAAGACGAAGGCTATCAGACCCATGCGGTGTCGACGGGCGAAGAGTGCTGCGAGGAAATCGCTCGGGCCGCTTACGATATAGTGCTGCTGGACGTCTGGCTGCCGGGCATGGACGGCCTGGAGACTCTCGCGCGCGTGCAGGAGATCCCTTTTGTGAATCGTCCGGTGGTGGTGATCGTCTCGGGCCACGGCACCATCGAAACAGCCGTGCGCGCCACTAAGCTGGGCGCGTTCGATTTCATCGAGAAGCCGCTCACCATCGACAAGGTCATGCTGGTGGTGAAGAACGCCCTGCAACAGCGCCGCTTGGAGCGCGAGGTGGAGCGCTTCAAGGAAAGCGGCCGCGAGCAACTGCGGATCATCGGCGAAAGCGTTCCGATGAAGGCGCTGCGCCAGCAGCTGGCGCTGATGGCCGCCACCAACGGCCGCGTGCTGATTTACGGCGAGAGCGGAACCGGCAAGGAACTGGTGGCGCACGCGATTCACTCCAGCAGCGTTCGGGCATCGGAGGCCTTCGTCGAGGTCAATTGCGCCGCGATTCCCGAAGACTTGATTGAAAGCGAGCTGTTCGGGCATCGCAAGGGCAGCTTTCCCGGCGCCCTCGAAGAAAAAACCGGGAAACTCCAGAAGGCGGATGGCGGAACTTTGTTTCTGGATGAAGTGGGCGATATGAGTCTGAAGACGCAGGCCAAGGTTCTACGCTCGCTCGACGAACAGCGTTTCGAGCCTCTGGGCGCCGCAACGTCCATTCAGGTGGACGTGCGCGTCGTGGCCGCGACGAACAAGAATCTGGAGGACGAGATCGAGCGCGGAAACTTCCGCGAAGATCTGTTCTACCGTCTCAACGTTATCCCCTTTTACGTGCCCCCGCTGCGCGAACGCATCGAAGACATCCCGCTGATGGCGGATCATTTCCTCAATGAATTTACGCTCGCCTATGGCCGCAAGCCGAAGGAGCTGACGCCGCAGGCCTATGAGGTGCTGAGGGAGCATCGCTGGCCGGGCAACGTGCGGGAGCTGCGAAACCTGATGGAGCGCATCGTCATCATGAATCCTCAAGTGCGCATTGACGCGCGGCATGTGCCGCTCAATCCCGCCAAGCGCGCCGTATTCGAGCGCGCCCCGGAACGCTTCTCCAGCTTGCATGAAGTCCGTGCGGCGGCCGAACGGGAGTACATCCTGAAGACGCTGGACGAGACCCGCGGCAACGTCAGCAAGACCGCGGAACTGCTGGGTCTCGAACGCAGCAACCTGTATCGGAAAATGAAGGCTCTCGGCATCCCTCTAAAAGAATAGGAGGTGGATCATGTTCTCAAGACGAAACGCCGCTGCCGGCAATGGTTGCGGCGCTATCCGCGCAGCCGAACAAAACTGCCCGGGAAGTCCTCAAGCAAAGTCTGAACGACCAGAACCCGGATAAAGCGGCGGCAGGCGGTGACCGCCATAGCTTCCATTGGCCGGACTCCCGACGCCGTTCGTTTAGTGCGACAGACTCTCAAGGACACGGATTCCAAGGTGCGGCAGACGTCCGCGGCGGCCAAGGCGCTCCGGGATCTCGGGGACAAAAGTGGCGCGCTGCTGGGGCCGTTCAATCTGGGCAGTGTCGCCTCCGAAGGCGCTTTCAAGGACGGTTCGGCCACCCGACGAACGCTCGCCTCAGCCTTGCTCGCCGAGGATTGCGACCGCCTGCAGGGACCTACGGGAACGACAAGTACTGGGCGGTGAAGGCGGGCGTGTCCAAGGCTCTGGGCATATGCGGCAACGCGGGTTCGATCGCCCGGCTCGAACAGGGGCTTTTCGATTCCCGGGAAGCGGTCAAGGACATTTCCGCGGCTTCCATCGTGCGGATCAGCCTGAGATTGGAAGACGATCAGGCCGGCGGCGAATAGCGGGCGCTCCTAGCGCCCCCACGTTCACTTACGGACGGTCTCGGGAGTTGATGTCGCACAGGAAGGGCTTCTGAGCATTCCAGGCACCAGTGCTAGTAGTCCACGCGTAAACCCTTCTCCGGCCACAGGTAAATTCAAAAAGTCCTTGCATTCCTTTTGGAACTCGTGTCAAAATCGCTCAAGGCCCAAAGTGGTCCAAAGTGGACAAAAGTGGAAGATCAGCCAAAAACGACGCCCGTGGAACCGCCTCGCGGCTTCTTTTCGGCCCACGTCGACGACAAGGGACGGCTCAAGCTTCCGGTGGACGTGCAGACATTCCTGGGCGCGTTTGGAGACGAAAAACTGTTCGTGACTAGCGTGGACGACCGCATAGCTCGAATCTACCCGATTTCGGTCTGGAAGGGAAACGAAATCGTGCTGGAGCAGCTTGCCACCGAAGATCCCGAGGCGGCCGAAGCGCTGGCGTTCGTGAGCAACGACTACGGCGCCGAGGCGAAGATCGACCCGCAAGGCCGCGTGACGCTGCCCACCGATCTCAGGCGGGCGCTGACCTTGGAGAATCAGGAAGTGCGGCTGGACTGCACCCAGAGCGCGATCAACGTCTATTCGAAGGCGGAATACGAAGCGTCCAAGCGGCGATCCAGAGAGAATTTGCCCGAGAAACTGAAGACCGCCAAGCTGAAAGGCTTCAAGTAGCGGATATGTATGCACGTACCGGTGATGCTCGGCGAGTGCCTGGAGTACTTGGGCGTTCGGCCGGACGGCGTTTATCTGGACGCGACGGCGGGATTGGGCGGACACACGGCAGCGATCGCCGGGCGGCTCACCAGCGGATTCGTGATTGCCAACGACAGGGACGCGGAATCGCTGGAGATCGCGAAAAGCAACACCGCTCAGTGGGCGGATCGGATCCGATATCACCAAGGATCGTTCGGGGAACTGCGGGCAGCGCTGACGGCCTGCGGTGTCGAGCGAGTGGATGGAATTCTGGCGGATCTGGGCGTGAGCCGTTATCAACTGGTTTCAGGCGAACGGGGCTTTTCGTTCATGGCCGACGGGCCCCTGGACATGAGAATGAATCGCGGTCAAGAGAAGACCGCCGCGGAGATTGTCAATTTTACCCAAGAAAAAGAGCTCGCCGATTTGATTTATCAGCTCGGCGAGGAAAGGAGGTCGCGGAGAATCAGCAGAGCAATCGTTCGGGCGCGGCCGATCCACACGACACAGCGACTGTCGCGCGTGATCGAAGTGGCCGTGCCCCGGACGACCAAATTGCATCCGGCCACGCAAACCTTCATGGCGTTGCGCATGGCGGTCAACGACGAGCAGGGAGAATTGGACCGGCTGCTCTCGATAGCGCCGGATCTAGTGAAGAGCGGCGGACGAAGCGTCGTCGTTTCTTTCATGTCGCTCGAAGACAGAAAAGTAAAGCAAGGCTTTCAGGAATTGGCGCGCGCAGGCAAAGTGAACCTGCTCACCAAGCATGTGGTCAGGCCATCACCGGAAGAAATAAAAAATAACCCTCCCTCCCGCAGCGCTAAGCTCCGGGCGGTGGAGATGAGATAGCGAAAACGAGATCAATGGCAACCCTGGCAACTTTTTTCGATCGATTTACGGCGGCGAGGAGCGAGGAGACCGTGTCAGCGCGGCCACGCGTTCTGGAACCGGGACACGCCTTCGAGGTCCCTTCGTTTCCGAACGAAGACGTGTACTTTTATGTCAAGCGCATCGTCAACACTGGGGTGTTGAGGGAAGCCGACCCGGCCGCGCGCAAGACCTGCTGGCGGATGATCGGCTACTCGTTTCTGGTGGCGACCCTGGCGATCAGCCTGCTACTCCCCACGCTCTATCAATTGATGGCCGGTTATCGGATGGAAGCGCTGCGCCAGGAACGGGAGCGGCTGGAATTGGATCGGGCGGCGCTCGAATTGCAGGAAAGCCGGCTGGTGAGCCCGGCGCGGCTGGAGGAACTGGCCCGCATGCAGCGCTTCGTCGATCCAGCGCCCGACAGCGTCGTGTATCTCGAAAATAAATCGGATCAAATCCTGGCAAAGAAGTAAGCGGTTTAGCTTGGTGACGTGTGATGGATGGATTGGCGACCAGACGGGTACATATCTTGGCGAGGTTCGCGCTCGTGTGGGCCGCGCTGATCGCCGCGCGCTTGATCCAACTGCAGGTGGTCCAGCACGGCGATTACAAGCGTCTCGCGCTCCAGCAGCAGCAGCGCGTGGTGGAGGTGCGTGCTCCGCGCGGCGCCA
>JBEKHQ010000257.1:0-5284 GCA_050012195.1 Bryobacteraceae bacterium
CTGGGCTCGAACGAGCGCGTCCGAATCGGGTTGATCGGAGCGTGGGCGCGCGGCACGGAGCTGGTCCGCCAGGCATCGTCCTGTTCCAACGTCGAGATCGCGGCTTTTGCTGATATTTACACTAAGCGCCTGGAAGACGCCGGCAAGCTCGTTCCCGACGCCCCGAGTTATCTCGATCACCGGCGCTTGCTCGACGACAAAAACATCGACGCCATCATCATCGCCACGCCGCAGCACTTGCACTCGGAACATTTCGTCGACTCCATCCAAGCCGGCAAGCACGTTTATCTCGAAAAGGCGATGGCCTTCACGCTCGACCACGCCAAGCGCATGCGCGCGGCGCATCGCAACGCGCCCTATCAAACCGTGCAGATCGGTCATCAGTCCTGTTCCTCCGGACAGCTGGCCGACGCGCTGCGATTTCTGGCCCCCGGTTGCGTCGGCAGGATCACCGCTCTCGACATGCACATGTACCGGAACACTCCGCACGGCAAGCCGCAGTGGGCGCGGCCTGTTTATCCCGACATGACGGCTCGGAATATTCAGTGGCGCGCGTTCCTCGGCGATGCGCCCGAGCGCGATTTCGATGCCAATCGCTATATCAATTGGCGCATGTTCCAGGATTATTCCGGCGGCAATGTTTATGAGAACATGAGCCAGCAGCTCGCTTTCTGGTACAAGGCTCTCAAACTGAAGATCCCGGACGCCGCCACCATGACGGGCGGTCTTTATCTTTGGAAGGACGGCCGCGACGTTCCCGACACGATGAACGTAACGCTCGCGCAGCCGGAGGAAATGCTCATCAACTGGCATTCGGGCTTCGGCAACAATCAGCTCGGAATCGCGGAAGAAGTTCTGGGCACGGACGGGACCGTCTCCAGAGGCCAGACGGTCCGTTATGCGCCCCAAAAAGTGAATCGCCCCGATGGCGTCGAACTGCTGGGCAGCGCCACGACACGTCCGACGGCGCACTTCGAAAATTTTCTGGATTGCATTCGTTCCGGGCGGGAACCGAACTGTCCGTTGGAACTGGGCTATCGCGTTTCGATCGCTTGCCACATGGCGGTGGAAAGCCATCGGCAAGGCAGGACAGTGCGCTGGGACAAAAATCGGGAAGCGATCGTCTAAGTCCGGGTTACGTTCCCGGCGTCTTATCGAGCTGCTGCTTGGCCCACACTCGGTCGGGATTTAGTTCCAGCGCCTTGGCGATCGCCTTGCGCGCTTCTTCCGGCTGATTGGAACGGCGCAACGTGATCCCAAGCCAGAGCCAGGCGTCCCCGTTCTTGGGATTCAGCTCGATGGCTTTGCGAAAATCCTTGATGGCCTGATCGAAGCCGCCGCCGAAAGCGGGCGGCATATAGTAGTTGCCGACGCCGTGACTGACGTAGTTGAGAGACGACTTCGGATCCAGCTCGATGGCCTTGTTCACGGCATCCAATGCGCATCTTCCGTACTTCAACGCGGACATCGAATTGCCCGAGATGATCTGTCCGCACAAGGTTCCCAGGATGCGCTGATACTCGGCGACTTCCGGCTTGAGCGCCACCGCCTTCTCGGCGGCGTCGATGCCCGCTTGCGCCGCATTCTTCGCGGCCGGTTTGTCGCGCAGTTCGATGGATACTTCCGCCGTGTAGGATTCGGCCAAGGCCAGGCGGTATTGCGCCGTGGCGTCTTTAGGGTCTTTGTCGGCGGCCGATCGAACGTCGTTGACGACGTTTTGAAGAGCGGAACGGTCCTGCCGGTCGCGTGCTTTGACGAGGTCCGATTCGTTCCACGCCGCCGCGGCGAAGAGAGCGAAACCGACGATTAGGGTAGGGAACTTCATGCTCTTACAATTTTACTAGACGCTTCCGCGAAGCTAAAGAGTTCCAACTTTTCGATTAATCACTAGGAAGTAGAATCCGAGGCAGGCCAATAGGACGCCGTTGCACGCCACCACCTTGGGCGCCGAAAACTGGCGCACCAGCGCTCCCATCAGCAAGCTTCCGAACGGCGACCCGCCGCGAAATGCGACATTGTAGACGCTCATCACCCGGCCGCGCATTTGATCGGCTGTGATCATCTGAACCAGCGAGCTTACGGTGGTGAAGACCGACAACAGCGCTCCGCCGCAGAGAAAGAGAAGGACGCAACTCAACGCCAGCGAACGCGAGAGCGCGAAACCGGTGATCGCCGCACCGAGCGCCATCAGCATGAGCAGGGCGGCGCGGCCCTGGTGCCGGTACTTGCCCAGACCCGCCACGATCAGCGCGCCGCAGATGGATCCGACGCCGAGGGAAACCAGAAGGAGCGAGTAGGTCTGCGGTCCGGCATGAAAGACGTCCTTCGCGAAGACCGGCAGAAAGACTACTAAGGGGAAGGCCAGCAACGTCATCGAGAATGCCAAGACGATCAGCGCCACCATCGCGCTTTGCTTGCGGATGAATTGGAATCCCTGCCGCATGCTGGTGAGAACCGACTCGCCCGTGCGGGTGGGCACGAAATGAGGGTGAATGATCAGGAGCGTGATGATCACCGCTATGAAGGAAATGCCGTTCAGAGTAAAGCACCACGCCGCGCCGATGGCCAGAGCCAGCGCGCCGAGCACCGGCCCGATTACCCGCGCCAGATTGAACTGAATGGAATTAAGCGCGATGGCGTTGGGAAGGTCCTCCGGTTTGACGAGCGAGGGGATGAGCGCCGAGTAGGCCGGGCCACCGAAAGACTGCGCGGTTCCGACGACGAAAGAAAGCGCCAAGATGTGCCAAACGTGCACGACGCCGGTTGCAAACAAGGTGGCGAGAAAAAACGCGCACGTCATTTGGACCACTTGCGAACCGAGCAGCAAGGTTTGGCGCGCGGTTCGGTCCGCCAGGACGCCGCCGACCAGGGAAAACAAAACGATGGGGATGGTGCCGAGAAAGGAATCCAGTCCCAACAGGAAGGACGAGCCGGAGAGCTGCAACACCAGCCAACTTTGCGCCAGCACCTGCATCTGCGTGCCGACTTGCGAAGTGCAGGCGCCGATCCACATGATGCGGAAATCGCGATAGGAGAAGCCCTTGAATACTCGGCTTAGCAGCAAGCGGCTCCGATCAAGGGAGCGGCCGATCGCGCTTAATCAAGTGCAGGATGTTACCGTCGCCGTCGCTGAAAAACACCAGCCGGTTGCCCTGATTCTGGAACGGTTCGCCGAGAAACGAGACCTTCCGTTTGTGTAATTCCTCGAGCGCGGCGTCGAAATCCTCGACGGTGATCGCCAGGTGCCGGATGCCGGGGTCCTTCATTTGCGACGGAATGCGCTCGCCGGCGGAGGGAATAATTTCGAGCATCGATCCATCCTGGGCGCGCACGAAGTAGTTGCCGTCATAGGTGTGGTTGATGCGGAAATCGAGGTGGCTGACGTACCATTCGGCCAGCTTGCCGGGGTCCGGCGACGCAATGGCGGTGTGCTCCAATCCACGAAACATAAAGGAGGATTGTATCAAGTCTGTCAGGAGGGCGTGCCGAGCGCGGCCGTGATATCATGGCCCAGTCCCCACATTTGAGCTACCGCAGGAGAACACGGATGAAAAGAACGATGTTGCGAACATCTTTATTGATCGGTTGTCTGGCGCTGGTGACCGCCGCGCTTCAAGCCGCCGACGTGACGGGAAAATGGAGCGGCGACATTTCGACGCCCGACGGCAGTTCAATTGCTCTCACGCTGAATTTGAAAGCGGACGGCGCCAAGGTTACCGGCACTGTAACCGGCCCCACCGGCGACGTCGAAATTGCCGACGGCAAGATGGATGGAGAAACGCTTCAGTTCGTACTCAACGTGGATGCGGGCGGACAGCAAATATCGTTCAAGTGCTCCGGTACACTGAAAAGCGCCGATGAGCTGAACATCAAGATGGACGGCGGTGGCGATCTGGCGTTCGAATTCACGGCGAAGCGTTCGACTTCCTAGATCTGGCCGTTCTACGGAATGAAGGTGCGCGTGACGCGATTGATCACAAACTCGCCATTAGCGTTCTTCACGTGGTAGTAGAGCGAGAGGCCATCGGGTGAAATCGAGGGCGCCTCAGCGAATCCTGTGATCGCGTCGATTTTCCGCGGCTCGCTGAACGGCTGCGACTTCAATTCGCGAAGGGCTCTATAGATAGCTGGTCCCACGTTGGTATCCGTTCGCGTGAAGAACAACTCAAGCTCGTCGGCGGACGTGTCCGGAGCGTAGTTGAGGTACTGGCCGTTAATCGTCTTCATGATATTGGCACTGTTGGAGTCGATCATGAAGTTGCCGTCCTGGCGCGTTGCGATCAGCATCGCGGTGCTCGTCAGAGCGCCGGTTGAAAAAGTCCCTTGCGTGAAGTAAAGCGCATTGCCGTCGGCGCTGATTTCGGAGTCGAAGTTGACTAGCCCCAGCGTCGGCGCCGCGACACCCGCAAGGGGATTCACTGGTGTGACCGCGCCATTCTTGAACGGACCCGCATATAGAGTTGATAGATTGCTTTGGTAGCTTCTGGTGGTGGTAAAGAAAAAGTTGCCATTTAGATCCATCGACGCGACCGCATCCAGCGGGCCGCCGCTATTCACTTCGCCTCCGAGTTGGCCCTGGTACTGGAACGTTACGTCATCGATGCGAGTGGCCCAGAACAGCTGGGTGGTGGGAGCGGAGTTGGAGTTGTTGAAGAACAGGAAATTCCCGTCGCGGCTGATGAACGGTTCCATGGCGTTGTCGTCGTAACCGAGGATTTGTACCATCTCCGGATTGCGGAATTCGGTGAGCCCAGGCGGCGGGATTCGCTTTCCGCTCGAGGCGTCAGGTGAAATGGCCTGGGACCAGCCCGCGCTCCACAAAATTAGGACGATGATGGTTTCCACTTTGGGGAAGTATACATCGACCGCGCGAATCAACACGCTTTCTGGACGCTGGGGGGCATGTGGAAGCGGACGTGTTCGATGTGACGCGACTCATTGCGCTCGCTATGGGGAAGGGAATCGAGATTCCGGCCACGGCTATATTGCCGCGGCGAACAGCCCATGATCCGCTTGAAGGCGGTGCTGAAGGCGCTCTCGGATTCGTAGCCGAGCGACAGGGCGATGACGGAAATGGGATCGCCGGAATTCGCCAGCCTGTCCCCGGCCAGCAGCATGCGCCAGCGCGTCAGGTATTCCAGGGGCGACTCCCCGACTGTCTGTTTGAATTTGAGTGCAAAGGTGGATCGCGACATGGCGGCGCGCTCGGCCAGCTCCTGTAACGTCCAGCGATGCGACGGGTCGGCGTGCATGGAGTTGATGGCCGCGCTCATCTGTTTATCCG
>JBEKHQ010000258.1:0-5274 GCA_050012195.1 Bryobacteraceae bacterium
ACTTCTGGATGCATTTGGCGGCGGCGGACTTGCGCTCCCGCTGGCGCCGGTCCTTTTTCGGTCTTCTGTGGTGCATCCTCCAGCCTGTGGGTCTGACGCTGATTCTGGCGTTCGTGCTCAGCAGGCTTTTCCATACCGACATCCGATCTTACGCACCGTACATCATTTCCGGAACTCTGGTATGGGAGTTCATCATGGCGGTCTCAGTGGGAGGGTCGTTGTCGTTTGTGCAAGCCGACGCGTACATAAAGTATTTTCGCCACCCTTTGGCCATCTACTCTCTTCGCACAGTACTCGCGAACCTGGCTGTTCTCGCCATCGCCAGCACGTCGATGTACGCATGGGCGGCGATCGTGCGGCCGGAGAGGATCGGCATTTCGTGGATCAGCGCACTTTCCATTTATCCTCTGGTGGCATTAGTGGCATGGCCGATGTCGACGCTGCTGGCCTACGCCGGAAGCCGCTTCCGGGACTTGCCGAACGTGCTGGCGTTGGTGATGCAGGCCATCTGGTTCATCTCCCCGGTATACTTCGAGGCAAGCATGTTCCGGCGCGGAGGTCTAAATAATCTAGTGGATTACAATCCTCTCTATCACTTGCTTCAGATCGTTCGCGCCCCTTTGCTGGAAGGGAAATGGCCTTCGGCCGCGGACTACGAGGTCTGTTTCGGAACTGCGCTGTTCTTCGCCTGTTGTGCGTGGCTGGTTGGGCGAAAGGTGGAAAGAAAAATCATCTTCTACTTATGAGCGCCACCAGTCATATCCGTCTAGCTAATGTGAACCTCCACTACCCGGTGGTCGCCTATACACAGCGCTCCCTGGCGGGGATGCTCGCGCACTTCGCCAGGAGACGACGAGAGATTCCGCCTTTGAAAAGCATTCACGCGCTCAAGAATATCAGCACCGAAATTCGCAAGGGCGAAAGAGTGGCTCTGCTAGGGCACAACGGCGCGGGCAAAAGTACCTTTCTCAAAACGGTCGCGGGTTTGTATCCGATCTCAAGCGGGCTAGTGGACGTTAACGGTAGCGTCCGGTCGTTGTTCGATATCAGCCTGGGCTTCGAACCCGATGCCACCGGAAGAGCCAACATTCTTTACCGTGGTCTACTCTTGGGCCTGCGGCCTGGCTTTATTCGCGCCAGGGAAGCGGAAATTGTCGACTTCGCGGATTTGGGCGAGTTCATCGACTATCCGATTGCAACCTACTCGGCCGGAATGCAGGTGCGTCTGGCATTCGCAATTTCCACGTTTGTGGGGGGCGACATTCTATTGCTAGACGAAGTGATCGGAGCCGGCGACGCCAGTTTCATGACCAAGGCTAAGGCAAGAATCGCCAAGCTTATCGATGAATCGGAGATTTTGGTTCTGGCCTCGCACGACCTTGCGACGGTTTCCGCGTTGTGCGATCGCGGATTGGTTTTTCATCATGGCGACCTGGCATTTGACGGATCGATTGTCCAGGCAATTGCCGCCTATCGAAGCATGAACGGATTGTCCAATGGCTGAAACCCTTCCGCGCGTCATGTGGCTGTTGAATCATACGGCTGCACGAAAACTTGAAATCGGCATGCTGAAGAAGATTGGCGTACGCGAGATTTTCCTGCCGAAGTCATTCCCGCAGGAGGTCAGCTTTCGGAGTGCGAGCGTGGACTACTCGGAGGACGCTAATTTGTCGATCCCCCCGGACGATCTGGCTATTTTGAACGCAGCCGACTGGTACGGCGGTTCGAGCCGGGAGACGTGGGAGGTGGCGAGTAAACACTTCGGCATCCTTTTTTTCATCGTGCACGATCCGGCCTTCATTCGCGGCCTGGCGAGATACTTTCGGGGCGCCTCAATCCTGCGCGCTTATGGCGTGGAGAGAGACAACTCCTATACTCGCTTGATGAGACTTGCGGACGTTGGAGATGTTGAAGGATGGAAGCAGCGGTTTTGGTTTGGCACGGCCTATACGAATCTTGCGGACAAAGAATCGCCGTGGTTTCGGAAGCGAGAGGTTTACCTGCCCGCGGGGCTACATGATTCCGAAGTGGATGACCACTGGAGTGGAAAAGATCCGACAGTCTTCGTGGTGTGCCCCGATATTACCGCGAACCCTTACTATGCGGAGATCTACCGGACGCTGCAAGAGCAGCTGAAGGGTTTTCGATACGCCGTAGGTGGCGCGCAGTCGGTTGCTACGAACGAGCCAAGTGTTCTGGGGTGGACGACCGACGAGAAGCATCGGAGAAATATGCGCGAGTTCCGCGTGATGTACTACAACAGCACGGAGCCCAGCCACGTCCACTACCACCCTTTCGAGGCAATCCGAGAGGGAATGCCCCTGGTATTTCTGGGCGGAGGCATGCTCGATCGCTTGGGAGGGATGCGCCTGCCTGGGCGTTGCGAGAGCCCCAAGGAAGCCCGGAACAAACTCGGCCGCATCCTTGCTGACGATCGAAAATTAATTGATGAGATACGAGCCAGCCAGGTCCATTTGTTGGACGCCCTGGATCCCAGAATACTGGAACCAAAATGGCGCGAAGGCCTTACGCGCGTCGTCGCAGAGCAGAATGAGTCGCGAGTTCGTCCCGCCCGGTCTGCTCCTCGCCCTCGCATCGCGGTATTGCTTCCGAATGCCTACCGGGGCGGCACGCTGCGGAGCGCGAAGCTGCTGGCTCGGGCGCTGTGGGCGGGCAGCAGACAATCGGGCGAGGATGCGGACGTAGTGATCGTTTATCCGCAGGTGAACGATGAGCAACTAGAGAGATGGGACGCCGACTTGCCTTCGACCATTACGCGGCGGACTCTCGAATGGCAAGAGCTGGATCCGGCCGCCGCCTTCCGTGCTATGCGATATGCAGGGCATCCAGACTGGGTTCCGTCGGCGTCGTCCTACTTGACGCCGGACGACGGTGTTCGGCAGCTTTACGATTGCGACCTGTGGATCTTCGTTGGCGACCGATTGAGTGCCCCTTTGCTGCCGATTCGCCCCTATGCGCTGGTGGTCCACGACTACTTACAGCGCTATGTGAATCTCTTCCCGACGGGCACGGACGAATCCTTCCTGGCTGCCGCGCGCGCCGCGGAGCGTGTCTTGGTTACGACGCGTTTCACCGAACAAGATGCTTTAACGTATGCCGGTGTGTCCAAGGAGAAAGTGGTCCGACTGCCTATGCTGGCGCCGGAATTCCCATCGGCGGAACGAGTAACTTCAGCCGCTGATTCTCGATATTTTCTCTGGACCACTAACCTCGGATCCCACAAAAACCACCACAACGCGATTTCCGCATTGCGGAACTATTACGAGTTGCTGGATGGGAAGCTCCATTGCCACGTGACGGGAGTGAACAGCGGGAACCTGCTGAAGAGCAACCTGCCGCACCTGAAAGCTCTCGCGGCGATGGTCTCAGACAGCGAACCTCTTTCCAAGCGGTTGCATCTGCTGGGAGAAATCCAGGATGCCCTGTACCGGCGCCAACTGGCGAACGCCGCGTTCCTTTGGCACCCCGCGCGGATCGACAATGGCACGTTTAGTGTCATCGAGGCAGCGCAATTAAACGTACCTTCCTTGTCGAGTAAGTATCCGGCGATGGAGGAGATCGATGCGCAATTTGGTCTCAACCTGACCTGGATGGACGCCGACGATCCGGTTCAGATGAGCCAGCAATTGAAGTGGATGGAAGAGCATGCGCATTCCTTGCGGGCCTGCCTCCCATCGGAGACTCAGCTCGCTCAACACGGCGTACAGAAAGTTGCTCGCGAGTATTGGAGGGTCTTGCGCGAGTGTCTTTGAGGTATTTCGGAATCTATCTTGCGTACGGCCCGACGGTAGATCTGCAGAAGGAGGGGCTGGGCCGTCTGCTGGTTGCATTCTTGAAAGCAGCGGCTACACTGGAGGACGTGCGGTTTGTCATCGCGTGCCCGCAATGGTCCCGAAAGACTTTGCTCGGACTTATGGAAAGCGAGGGGATTTCGACCGCAGCGTTTGATTTAGTCTCAACGAAAGGCGTGCCGTTAATTCTAAAGATCGTTCTGGGGGGCCGCTCCAGGAAGCGTGGTCCGCAAAGACCGTCGCTCCTTAGAAAGCTTTTCGCATGGTTTAAATCCGGCGCGGTCCGACATCGCCAGCAGCTTGAGCGCCGTCTGGTGGCAACCCGCAGCGTGGCGACTTGGCTGGTGATCGGCCTGTACGCGGTGGTGCTGGCAATCTTGCTGCTGCCTCTAGCTGCCTTGGCATGGCTGGGACGCACAGTTTACCGAAGCTTTTTGTGGGTGACCAGAAGGTTGATCGGGCTCCATTGGCCTCGCGCGGTACTCCACCAAATGGCGTCGGCTCTCTCGCTACCCGGCGAGGAAGCCTGGATGATGCGCCTCTATCGCTTGATGGAAGCCGACGAGGGGAAAAGAGTGGCCGACGTAGTCAACCGTATGCGACACGTTAGAGCTTGGTACTGCCCGGCCGCATTTTGGCCGGCTTTCAACCGCATTTCCATGCCCCGGCTGATGTGCGTTCCAGACGTGGTGACTGCCGATGCTCCGGTGGGTTTCGCAGTGGTGGATCCTGAGTTCATTAAGAATGTTGAGATCGTGGAGCGGGCTATCGCAGGCGGGCAGCGCTTTGTTACTTACAGCTCGCGGGTGAAGTGGAATACTCTGGTGGATCACTACTCGGTCGAACCTGACGCCGTCGCCGTGGTGCCCCACGCCTGTTGGGATCTGAGCCCTCTGATCAACGTAAGCGGGTTTCCGGATCGAGACGCCGCGACCAAAACGTACTGTGAGCGATTGCTGAAGCAGGCGCTGGTGCGCACCGGAGGCAATACTTACACCGGGGGCTTAGCGAGCGGATCCATCCGGTATCTCTTCTATCCCAGCCAATTCCGGCCAAACAAGAACGTGCTGACGCTGCTACGAGCGTACGAGCATCTTCTCCGCAACCGCTTTATCCAGCGCAAACTGATCCTCACCGGCGATCCCAACCGACTTTCGCCCATCCGAGATTTTATTCGCGACCAGCGGCTTGAGAACGAAGTTCTTTGCCTGCACGGGCTAACTACTCGAGAACTGGCGGCGTGCTATCGGCTGGCCGATCTCGCGGTGAATCCCAGCCTAAGTGAAGGTGGGTGCCCGTTCACCCTAACCGAAGCTCTCTCGGTTGGCACTCCTATAGTGATGGCTCGCATTCCGGTCACCGAAGAGGTCGTTCTGGATGAAGCACTGAGAAGCATGATGCTATTCGATCCCTATGACTGGCGAGACATGGCGTCTCGAATCGAATGGGCGCTCAGAAATCG
>JBEKHQ010000259.1:0-5261 GCA_050012195.1 Bryobacteraceae bacterium
ATTTCCCCAGAACACGTCGAGCCTTGGCCTATGCCCGTCTACCAAGGCGGCCCTTCGGCTCCATGGATGGAGGTAGGTCAGGACGACGTCGAGCTTGGCCGCTTTTGAGCGGGTTCGTTCGTCACGAATGGGTTCCCACGAGCGAGTTTTGACTTTAACGCAAAGACCCTAAAGGAGTTTACGAATATGGCGTCACCGACGCTCAAAATTGAATCCCGGCCCATCGCCGGACTCATCCCCTATGCCCGTAACGCGCGCACCCACTCTGATCAACAGGTCGCCCAGATTGCGGGCAGCATCAGGGAGTTCGGCTTCGTCAATCCGGTGCTGGTCGATCCCAATGGCGGCATCATTGCCGGACACGGACGTGTGCTGGCCGCGCGCAAGCTGGGACTTTCCGAGGTACCGGTCATCATCCTCGGCCACTTGAGTGAAACCCAGAAGCGAGCCTTCATGCTGGCTTGACAACCGGCTAGCGCTGAACGCCGGCTGGGACGAAGAGCTGCTACGGGTGGAGCTCGAAGAACTTGCCCAAGCGGGCTGCAACTTGGAAATCGCCGGCTTCGACCCACGAGAATTGGACCAGCTAATGGCGCAGCTAAAACGGCAAGCGCCCACCGATCCGGACGAGGCGCCCGCACTTTGCCCCGAGATTGTGACGCGGCCCGGGGACCTGTGGGCGCTGGGGAAAAACCACCGCTTGCTGTGCGGCGATTCCACTCAGCGCGATCAACTCGAACGAGTCCTAGAGGGCGCCTCCAGCGATATGATCTTTACCGATTTGCCTTACAACGCAGACTATGAAGGCAAGAATTCTCAGCGCTTGAGGATCGTCAACGACAATCTCGGTGACCAGTTCAGAGTTTTTCTGACCTCCGCCTGTCAAGCCATGCTCGCGGTGAACGCGGGCGCGATCTACATCTGCATGTCCTCCCGAGAGCTGCACCATCTCTACGAGGCCTTCTGCCAGGCGGGCGGACATTGGTCGACCTACATCGTTTGGGCAAAAAACACTTTTACATTGGGCCGTTCCGATTACCAGCGACAGTTCGAACCCCTGCTCTATGGATGGGCTGAGGGAAGCCGACACTTCTGGTGCGGGGACCGCAACCAAGGCGATGTCTGGTTCATCAACAAGCCGCACTCGAACAAAGAGCATCCCACCATGAAACCGGTGGAGCTGGTCGAGCGCGCTATCAACAACAGCAGCCGCAAGGGGGACGTAGTTCTGGACCCCTTTGCCGGCGCTGGGTCCACCGTGTTGGCTGCCGAGCGAACCGGACGGCGTGCGCGAGTGGTGGAGATCGATCCCCAGTACGCCGACGTGATTGTGCGGCGATGGCAGACCTATTCAGGTGATGAGGTCCGACTGGAGCCGGGAGGCCTGAGTTTTGCAGAGGTAGCCGAGCAGCGCCGGGAAGCGGACCAGCTGGAAGAGCGGAGAGCCGCATGAGCCAAGTACGGGGCAGACCTTTTCAACCGGGAAATACTTACGGACGGGGGCGTCCGAAGGGGAGCCGTAATAAGATCACCTCCGAAATGCGCCGAATTCTGGACGAGGCGTCGTTATCGGTCTTAGCCCAGTGCATTCTCCAGGCTCAGAAAGGACACTTTCCTTCGCAGCGCCTCGTCGTTGACCTACTCCGGCGCATGCAGCCAATACGACCCAGGCGTTCGCGCGTCAAAAAGATCGCTAGCATCCAGGATCTGCATCTCGCCGCAGAGCAGGTTGCGCTGGAGATGTTCCGTGGCGAAACCACCGGTACGGAGGCTCAGTCGTCCATGAACACTTTAGAACAGATGGGACGGCTTCTTGCACAGCGCGATGAGGAGAAGAAGGCTCACCGACCGCCCAAGCAGCTCTTGCCAGATTTTATGATGTCTGCGCTCAAGGAGGCCCATGCTCGGCGCTTCCCGCCGCCAGCGAGCCCTAACGGCGAAATGGAGGCGGCCTCCGCCGATCCGCCGCCCATGTGAGGAGCGTTGCGCCCCGCGCGTGCGGGTCGGGCCGCCTTATCCGCACGCATCCCCGTTTCTTCGCCAAGATCTGCCAAGAGCGGCAGGATTTCCTTGCAATTTAGCGGGAGCAGAGGGATGAATGTCCTGTCAGGCGGCACACGGGCCGCCACAGGAGAGACAAAATGATTCCATCAAACAAACCCGCCCCAGCAGTGGCGGCCACAGACTCAAAACCATCTCGCGCCAAAGTTCGGCGAGCGGTTAGGCCCTCCAGCAAGGAGCGAAACACGAAAGCTCAACGCAGGCCATCGAGCACGCCACGGAGCGGTTCCAAGACGGCCAAGATTCTAGCCCTTCTCAAACGGCGTGGCGGTGCTTCGCTCGCGCAATTGCAGAAGGCTACCGGATGGCAGGCTCATTCGGTACGCGGCTTCCTGAGCGGAACACTCAAAAAGAAGATGGGCCTCCGCGTCCACTCCGCAAAATTAGAGGACGGAACCCGCTCCTACCGCGTTCGCTCCAAGTAATCCTCCCACGCCGCCAAGCCTCCCAGGGGCTGGCGGCGTCCACTTTCTTTGCTTGCCCTTGCCTGTCAGACCCTCGCAGGCGAGGGCTCGAATAGCGAATAGGAACACTGATGCCGCAAACTAACCAGCTCGATTGCGCTGCGTGGAGAGCTTTTCGCCTTTTTCTGGTCGCCCTCGACGACGGTGAACTCGATCGCGCCGATCGACAACTACGCCGCGAATTGGCTACACGGCAAGAGTACGAACGAGATATCACAAGACTGTTTTTCAGTTCCTTACAAGCGGCTGATTTGCAAATTGCACAGGAGACCATTCGCGCCGAGCGCCGCGCACGTATTCTAGATCGCCGCTTGATTCGCAGAAGCGCCGTCCCGAAGCGGACTAGACCACGACCAGGGCGGTAACCCGCAGGCACATCCGAACTCGCGGAGGAGCTTTCAGGGAATGGGCTACCCGTAAATCGTGGTTCGAATCCATGCAAGCCAAGCTTTCAAGTTACTTCAATGTGGTTGCGGGCGTTGGGGTGGGATCGTGGTGGCGATGCACATTCTCGGCGACTATTGGTCCGTCAGGGTGTCCGGTTGTTCTGACATGCTTATCGAGGCTTCTTTCGATGTCGCCTTGTTGCGCATAAGGGCCAGGAGGCCTTTTCGGCCGATGTCGGTTGTCGGTAGTCCAGTGATGTTGATTGTGAAGCTTCCACCGTTCCTGAGGGACACTTGGAACCAGAGGTCGGCGGGCCCGTGTTTGT
The DNA here is from genome assembly GCA_050012195.1 of Bryobacteraceae bacterium. Classification (GTDB taxonomy): domain Bacteria; phylum Acidobacteriota; class Terriglobia; order Bryobacterales; family Bryobacteraceae; genus Palsa-89. The sequence goes on from JBEKHQ010000259.1 coordinate 3,238, forward strand.
AACGCGACACGACTCCTGATTGGCCTATTTGGTCGAGCGCCTCGTCGACCAGCGCTTGGACTTGTTCGAGGATTTCGTGCGACGGCGCTTCGGTCCAGAGCGCAGTGGGTAGCGTGAAGCGGGCTTGGAGCCGAGTGAGCTCTAGCAGTTCTTCGAGTATGTCTCGGTCACTCCGCCTTTCCTCGGGTGCTTCATCCTCTGGGACGTCGTCGAGTGCCTCCCTGAGCTTTGGCCACCACATGTCGAAGGCGGTGCTGAGGTCTTCGGTTTTTCGGGCGTTGTCGCCTAGGGCTGAGTTGAGCGTTTCGAGGAGGCGGCGGGTTCCTGGTTGGTCTGCCTGAATGGCCTGAAATTGAGAGAGGGGCCCTTTTACGTCGGATGGTTCGATGCCGAGGAGATAGGGGCATACGAATGTGTTCCTCAGGGCCTTCGCGAGGGCTCTGGCTTCGAAGTGGATCCAGACGGCCCCAAGGTTGTTCGGCGTAAGGCAGATGATGCCGACTCTCGATTTCTCGAGTTTGCTAGCGATGTCGCCGCCCCAGCGTGCGCCGGCCTCTATGTCGGCGCTGGAGAGCCATGGCTCGACGGCATTGATCATTTTCGGTAGGTAGCGGTGAAGGGCATCCGCTACCTGTTGGCTCTGCTTGCCCGACCAACTGATGAAAACGTCCATGTTCAGCTCGTTTGTCGTGGCCGCGCGAGATTGGGAGTTGGGTTGTGAAGGCTTGTCGCTGTGGCTCGACTACTAAATTGCATGAAAATCGTGGGGCCCCGGCCGCAGGGGGAAGTGGCATAGCCATATCCAGTATGCAGGCATTCTTTCGTATTAGTAAATCTATTTCAGATACAGAATACTAGAGTCGCTGTTTCTTGACAAAGCAGGGGAGCACGCGGAAAATGCGCGTACAGCACTGGAATAACATCTACCTGTTAGTCAACGAACTCAGCTAGTAACCACGCTTTTGATCTGTCTAACAGCTTGCAGAAGCTTGCGTAGTTCGGCATTGCTGGCGCCGTAGCAATGGAAACAAAGGCTTAGGCTCGCATCGCTTTCCGCGCAAGGTAGATTCAGACCTCCTGGACGCTCCTGATAGCGTATCGAGCCGATCGCCTTGACCACAGCAGCCTGGTCCTTGAGGTCGCACGCGATTGCGAGTTGAAATCCTTCTTGCATCGGTTTCTGTATCGACGGATTGGGCCAGGAATCTTAACCGAACGGGTGCAATTTCGGTGGAACTTACCCTCTGCATCGTGCAGCCGGGCAAAGTGGCCATTCGGGTGCGTCTGCGGATCTACTTTGATCGCGATACCCCCCGCGCGCAGTTGCGCCGCCATCGCGTCGAGGTCCCTGACGCGAAAGTTCACCATCCAGGCCTACTTGGCATCGCCGAAGTAGTCCGTATCCGGCGGGGAAACGGGGCGAATGCTGTAGGTCCTCCCTCTTGCACCCAAGGCAATTCCTCGTAGTTGGAGGGCGTCAGAGTAACCCCGAGGTGCTCTTGATACCATCGATGTCGTTCGTGGATCTGCGACCAGCTAGGCTGTTGAGTATCCGATGGGAAGGAAGCTGTACGAAACGACTGGCTTTATCGGCGCGCTCAAGGTCTCACCGAAAGGCGACCTGGTCGCCTTCGCAGATGAGCCTTTAGCTGGGGATGTTTCCGGCTACGTACGAGTTGTGGATCGAACCGGGCAGACGAAAGCGGTCTCCCGAAAATGGAGCAACATTCAGGGACTGGATTGGGCCGCTTCGGAAATAGTGGTGAAGCCGCGAATGTACTTCGTAACTGGCGGCAGAGGATTGAAAGCAGCGGAACGATAGCAGGTTCCGTTGCCATAAGGAACCAGTCCGAAGTGGAGAATCCGGGGCGCGACTGGACCTAGAAACAACATGCGAGTTGTCCCTACTTTGCTTATTCGGCGCTCACGGATCTTTACTGTAGTCGGCACTCGCCGAAGCAAGCCTACGGCGCCGGCGAACGGTGATCGCTCAAATTGCAAACACGATTCAGCCTGCTCGGTCA
>JBEKHQ010000260.1:0-5261 GCA_050012195.1 Bryobacteraceae bacterium
TCGGCCGCGGACTATTATTTCGAGAATTCTCCTCAGAACTCTACCGGCCCGCTGCCGGACGGCTCCGTCTTTAATCTGTTCGTCAACACTGCGCTTTCCGACGGCTCGCTGCGCGTGGGCACCATACCGATCCTGGATTGGTTGCCGAAAGATCGCGGACGTGAATGCAGCTACAGTGTCGCGCTGTACGGATCCCAGCAGTCGGTAGATCCGTATGACACCGATTGCGGAAACGGATACGAGACCAACGGGAAGACCCCCATCGTGGATACCGATCTCACCATGGATGGAGAGCCCAACGGCACATCCTTCGCGCAGGCATGGATTCAGTATTTAATTGGCCGCTACGGAAGCGCCGATCGCGGGGGCGTTCAAGTCTGGAGCCTGGGCAACGAGCCGGACTGGTGGTACGCGGTTCACATGGATATTCACCCCAAAACCGCAACTTACGACGAGATCCTTAGCCGAGGCCAGACCTACGCGATCGCGATCAAACAAGCCGACCCCGACGCGCTGGTAACCGGTCAGGTGGCGGCGGGTTGGAGCGGGATGTTCTACTCCTCCACTGACTTCGTTTCCGGGTGGAGCACCCCTCCCTACATGTTCTACGACAACCCCGTGGATCAAAACGCGCACGGCGGCGTCGGGTTGACCGAGTGGTATCTGCAACAGATGAGCGCCTACGAGCAGCAGCATGGCCGGCGATTGCTCGACTATGTGGATGTGCATGCTTACATCGCGCCGAACAATATCTCGTTCCAGAACAATGCGGGCGACCCAACTATCGATAGCCTGCGGCTTACTTCCACGCGTGAGTTCTGGGATCCAAATTATGTGCCACCGCCGGGTCCTGGTGCGACCGTGTCTCCCACTCCAAGTCCTCAATATCCGAACGGCGAGCCGCCCTACCTGGTTCCTCGCATGCTTCAATGGGTGGCGAAAGACTATCCCGGCACCAAGACTGCCATCACGGAATACAACTGGGGCGCCCTCAACGATATTACCGGCGCGATTGCCCAGGCGGATCTACTTGGGATCTTCGGGCGCGAGGGTTTGGACCTCGCGACGATATGGGCTCCTCCCGATCCCAATCCGGCTACAGGGCCGCCCGATCCTGGAGTGTTCGCGTTCAAGATGTATCTCAACTACGACGGCAATGGCAGCCAGTTCGGAGAGACCAGCGTTTCAGCCACTACCGGAGATCCGGACGAGCTGTCGATTTTTGCCGCGCTGCGATCCGATAACGCCTTGACCGTATTGGTCCTCAATAAGAACACCTCCAGCGCCAACGCGCCGATCAGCGTGGCGAACTTCCAAGCTGCCGGGAACGCCCAAGTCTGGCAGTACAGCGCGGCCGACCTGACCGCCATCCAGCGGCTGTCAGACCTAAGCGTGACGGGCGGATCGGTGACAGCGACTGTTCCGGCCCGTTCCATCACGCTGTTGGTGCTGCCGGCGCTGACCTCTTCCCTGCCTGCTCCCAAACCCGTCATCGCGACGGTCGGAAACGCTGCTTCTTATAATCAGCATGCGATTTCACCCGGCGAACTGGTGGTGATCTTCGGGACGAATCTAGGACCGAAAGTGCTGGCCGGACCCCAGTTGACCGAAGATGGTAATTTCCTGGCCCAATCCACCGGCAACGTACGAGTGCTCTTCAACGGGATCATTGCGCCAATGGTTTATTCTTCCGCGACCCAGGTGTCCGCGGTGGTTCCCTATGAAGCGGCACTGTCGCCAAACGCGGCAGTGCAGGTCGAGGTACAAGGCGTGCGCTCGGATCCGTTCATGATTCCGGTCGCGGCATCCGTGCCAGCCATCTTTACGGCGAACGCTTCGGGTACGGGACAGGGTTCGATCCTGAACCATGACACCACCGTGAACTCCTCCACGAACCCGGCCTCCAGCGGTCAAGCCATCGTGATCTACGCCACCGGCGAGGGACAGACCAACCCTCCCGGCGTGGATGGCAGGATCCAGTTCGACGTAGAGTCGACACCCGTGGGGGCCTGTGCAGCGACGATCGGAGGGCAGACCGCGGTGGTGAACTACTGCGGCATGGCGCCCTACCTGGTAAGCGGCGTGTTGCAGATCAACGCTACCGTGCCGGCGGGCGCCGGAACCGGGAACGTGCCAGTGAGTTTTTCGATCGGCGGGGTGTCGTCGCCGTCCGGCGTTACTGTCGCGCTACGGTAAGCTCAGGTATCAACCTGAGACCAATCACTCTATTCCTCTAAGTAAGGGCTAAAGGATTTAGTACCTTCCTGCCGATCCCGAGGGTACAGGTGACAACCGCGTGCCGCTGAACCTTCGGAATTCACTCGAATCGCGAGCGAGCCGAATCCAAGACCCCATCGAGCGGCTTCGGTATTTGAAAAGCCGTGCCGCGCGGGCAGTCGCTCAGCCGGCGATCCGGCGGCCGCGCAAGAAATTTCCGCTGGTATGCCTGGCACTCGTGTTCATCAGCCTGCTGATTCCTGGCTACCAGGCATCCACCGGCACGGAGCAGATCGTCCCGCCGTTTCCTCGTTTCCAGGCAGGCGCCGCCGATGTGTATCCGAACGTTTGGGTGGTGGAAAAGAGGCCGGAGTTCGAGGTGTATAGCAACGGACTTCGAATCGACGATCGCTACGCGGTGTCCAATCAGGGCCGGTTATTTTATCCGGTCTTTCAGCGCTCCGCCATCGATCCCGACCAGCCCGAGTGGCGCAGCGAGCCCGCGGGTATCGTGTATCACACCACGGAAAGCGATCAGGTGGACTTCGAGGTCGGTCAAAACGGGGAGTTGAAGCGCATCGGGAAAGACGTACTGACTTTCGTGCGGCGCAATCGCTGCTATCACTTCGTGATCGATCGGTTCGGTCAAGTGTTCCGCGTAGTGCAGGAGTCGGACGTGGCCAATCACGCAGGCTATTCGGTTTGGGCCGACGACAAAGTGGTTTACGTGAACCTGAACGGCAGTTTTCTCGGCATCGCGTTTGAGACTCAGACGCAGCGCGGCCAGGATCTTCCCTCCGCCAATCCGGCGCAGATCCGCTCCGCGCGCACTCTCACGGAGATGCTGCGGGCGAAATACCGCATTTCGGCGTCGAACTGCGTCACGCACGCCCAGGTGTCGGTGAATCCGCGGAAGATGTTGATCGGCTATCACACCGATTGGGCCGGCAATTTTCCTTTCATGGAAGTGGGACTGAGCGACAACTATATCGCGCCACCCGCCAGTATCTCGGCCTTCGGTTTCGATTACGATCCAGTGTTCGTCCACGCCACCGGAGTTCGCATTTGGCAGGGGCTGGCGCTGGCCGAGGATGAATTGCGGGCCGAGGCGATCGCCGGCGGGCTGACTGTCCCACAGTACCGAGCCATTCTTCAAAAGAAATACAAACAGATTATCGAGACGCTCAAAGCCGCGAGCGCCGACCAGGAGACCGATCATGCTACATAAGGACAAGACCACTGATTCCGCCGTTGGATTGGATGTAGGCACCAGCCGCATCTGCCTGGCGCAAAGAGTCGGCGAAGAGTTCCAATACCAGACCCAACTGAACGCCTTCGTGACCATTCCATTTTCGAAGATCACGGAGAGCGTGCTCCAGAAAGAGGCTGTGCCGCATAGCGTCACCGGCTCAGAGATCGTGGTGCACGGCAACGAATCGGACCGGTTCGCCGATTTGTTGAACGTCGAGACCCGGCGCACCATGGACAAAGGCCTGTTGAATCCGGCCGAGCCGTCCAGCCTGGAGATGCTCCGCAGAATCATGGAATCCTTGCTGGAGCGGACCACGGAACGCCGGAGGCTGTGCTTCACGGTTCCCGCCGCGCCGCTCGGCGCCGAGGACAATCTCACGTATCACGAGGCCACGCTGCGCCAAGTCCTGAGCGAAATGGGTTACCAGGTGAAGAGCATCAACGAGGGCTTGGCGGTGGTGTATTCCGAACTGGAAAGCTCGAACTACACCGGCATCGGCATTAGCTGCGGCGGAGGCTTGTGCAACGTTTGCGTCGCGTACCTGTCGGTACCGGTGGTGAGCTTCTCGATTCCGCGCGCGGGCGATTACATCGACACCAGCGCGGCGGCGATCACGGGCGAGCGCGCCAACCGCGTCCGCATAGCGAAAGAGGATTCGTTCCACTTCAACGGACATTTCGCCGACAAGCTTCAGCAGGCGTTGAGCGTCTACTATGACGAGATGATCCAGTCGCTGGTAGGCGGCATGAAGCAGGCTTTCTCGAATTCGCGCAATCTGCCGCGATCGAATCGGCCGTTACCGATCGTGCTGAGCGGCGGGACCGCGCTGCCGGAAGGTTTCCGCGCGCGCTTCGAGAAGATCCTGGTGGAAGCGGAACTCCCGATCTCGACAGCGGATATCCGGATGGCTGCCGATCCATTGCACACCTCGGCCAAGGGCGCGTTGGTGGCGGCGCTGGCGGACGAGTAGCCACTCCCCGTTGTCGCAACCAGCGAGAACGGGTGCGCTATAATTCGGGCCATTAGACATGCCGTCCGAGCCCGTCATCCGCAGCCTGACGATCCGAAACCTCTTGTCATTCGGCGATGACCCAACGAAGATCGACCTACAGCGCCTCAATGTCCTGATTGGTCCTAATGGCTCGGGTAAATCTAACTTGATTGAAGTCCTTGGGCTCCTCCAGAGTGCTCCTAAAGAGCTAGCGGTAGCCATCAGCAACGGCGGAGCGATCGAAGAGTGGTTGTGGAAGGGAGCGAACAAAGTCCCAATCGCATCGATCGAGGCAATCGTCAGCTCCGAGGGAGGGCCAATGGCGCTCCGTTATCGGATCGCATTCACAAAAGCGGGCTTCCGATTCGAGATTGCCGACGAAAGCGTGGAAGACGAGCACGCCGCCGCGAACGGGCAGCCAACCGGCCGCTACTATTCATTCGCGAAGGGTCGCCCGATAATCTACCGCAACGGACAAAAGCGTCGGCTTCGGGAAGAAGACTTCGATCCTCAACTTTCCATACTTGCCTTACGGAAAGATCCTGAACACTACCCCCAAATTACTTATGTGGGCGAGTCGTTCTCCAAATTCCGCTTATACCGCGATTGGGAGTTCGGTACAGTTGCCGATGTCCGCGAACCCTGTGACGTCGGGCTGCCCAGCGGATATCTAGAAGAAGACGGTTCGAATCTCGGGATTGTCCTCGACCGCCTTCTTGCGCGGCCGCGTGTTAAACACCAAATCCTCGAGTCCTTGCGCACCTTCTACGAAAACACGAAAGACTTGCGCACGAGCATCGA
>JBEKHQ010000261.1:0-5253 GCA_050012195.1 Bryobacteraceae bacterium
TGAAGCACGGACGAATCGGCGGAAAGTTGCAGTAGCCCGATGGCCAGCGTCCGAGCCGCCGTCTCGCTGCCAGTCGCGTCCGCGTTCATTGTTGCCACCGACCTGGAGCCGCATCATCCCGTCTGGAAACTCGCCGAATTGCAGTTGCGCGACGTGGCCGCTTCGCTCGCCCCCATCCTTGGATTCCTGCCGGAGCTACGCTTGGCGCGGATGGACGAGTCGATGATCAATGGAATCGAGAGCGCCCGAGAAGTGTTCGTGCTGCCGGCTTCGCTTGACTTGAACGTTCTGGATCGCGAGCGCATCGGGGGGGTTCTGGCGGAAGCTCGGCGGCAGCATCCGGATATCGCGATGCACCACGACGACGTCGATCCTTGCGATTCGCTATTGGTGGAGTGCTTCGCCGATCAGTTATCGAAGGCGCTTGGAACCACCGCGCCACAGCGTGCCGGTCTGGTTCTCGCGGCCAGCGGGCATGGCGACGCCGCCGCTCGAGCGCAGAGTTATCGATTGATGCGCCTCATCTGGGAGCGGCTGGGCCTGGGCGCGGCCGAGGTCGGATTCCTGCGCCACAATCAACCGTTTTTGCCGGCGACTTTCGAGAAATGCGCGGCGACGGCGCTGGAATGGATCGTGCTCCCGCAAGCGCAGTGGCGGACCGACCATCCTCAGTATGCCGAAACGATTCTCGAGAACTTCCGGCGAGCCGTTCCCAACGCGGCCGCCTGGCGCATGGCCGAGCCGCCCGGCAGGCATCCCGCAATTACGGCTTGGCTCGCGCAACGGATCTTGCGGCTGTGGCGGGAGAAACGCGCGCGGGAAGCTGTGCGCGTCGCATCGCCGAAGAGTGAACCAGCTTCGGCGCCGCGCTCGCGGGACGTGGGCGCCGGAATCATCGCTCGTGTTTCGGACCGGCGCGCGATGGCGGATCTCCTGGCTCGCATTCTTCCCGTAGCGAAACCTGAGCGAGTGCTCGTGAAGGTGACCTGGCACGGGTACGCGACCGGCACGTATACCGATCCGGCCGCGCTCGATCTCTTACTGGCCGCGTTGCCGGCCAAAGCGGTGGTGATCGAAGGCCACACCAGCAGCCGCAATCTCGGCGGCGCCGAATTCGATTGGGAAACCGAAGCGCGGGAAAATCGAGCCTGGATTCGCCGGCAAGAAAGCGAATACTTGCGGCGGACGGGGCTCCAAGACGTGCTGGCGCGGCACCGAGCGCAGTATGTGAACATTACCGAAGCGTATTGGGACGGCGAGTGTGCGGCTCCGGAACGGGTCAATCGGCTTCTTACCGAACAGGGCGTCGCGCTGCATCACCCGGAAATCGCGGAATTCGTGCCGCAAGTCTTGCTGGACTACGTCGGATGTCCGCTGATCAGTTTCGCGAAATTCAAAGGTCCCACCAGGCTCGGCATATCGAATCTTTTCGGTTTGCTCCCGCCGCCGCTGCGGTCGGCCTGGCACGGCCCCAACATTACTTACTTCGCGCGGGTTTGCTGCGATCTCGCGAAAATGTACGGCGCTCTGTTCACGTTATGCGGAATCAATGAAGCGCTGGAAACGGCGGTGCGCTGGGACCGGCAGGGGTTGTATCGAAGCCGTTGGGGAAACTACGATTTGATCCAAAGCTCCGGCTACGTGACGGCGAGTTCCAGCCTGGTTTCGGCCGACATTCTAGCCAGCCGACTGCAAGGCCAGGACGTGACCCGCAGCGCGTTCTTCGATGTGGTTCGGGCCGAACGGGGATGGGACGAAGAGGCCGCGACCGGCGCGGTTCCCCAATCGGCGCAAAGCTTGTTCGCCTAAGGAATCAGGCGGAACGGGCCAAGGTTGTCGCCACCGGAAGGCCGCCCACGTACAAACCGAATTTCGCGACGGCGTCGAATCCCATTCGCCGATACAAATCCACGGCCAAGGGCGTGGCATGCAGCACGATCTTTTTCTTTCCCGAGCGCCGTTGGGCTTGGGCTACAGCATGACGCACGACGGCTTCGGCGAGCCCTCTTCGTTGGAACGCGCGGCGCGTCGCCACCCAACCCAGGAAGAGCGAGTCTTCGTATGGCTGGATCATCGCCGCCGTCACCGCCTCGCCGCCAGTGCAACCTAGATAAATTTGTGCCGGAGGCAACCAGTGCGGTCCAGAATCCACGGTCTCGCGAATCCACTCATCGGGTATCCCGTAGGCGTCGGCGTTGATGTCGGCGAAAGCCAGGCGAGAGGACTGATCGAGCGCCTCCGCGAATTCCAGCCGAGGCAAGGGCCGCGCAGGGGGGCGCAAACGCTCCGCCATCATGCCGACGGCGTCCTCGGTATATTGAAGTCCCCACCCCGCCAGTTGGGCTTCGTTCGCCGAGCGAATCCACGGTTCGTAGAGCACCGCGAGCCACATGCGATTGCGTTCCGCGTAGTATTGAGACGCGAAATCCAGACGCGCTTCGAGATCGTCGGCGGTCTCGGCCGGAGACGTGAGCATCGCAAGGTTGAGGCCGGGCCAGGAGAGCCCGCCGGTAGCGAGAACAATCCCGTCTCGTTCCGCTACATCCCCGTTTCGGCAGCGGCGTGAAAACGAACTCCAGACACCGAGGTAGACCAGGTTCGAATGCAGCCCCGCATCGACTTGTAGATCCACGGCCAAAATCAGCTCCCGAGTACTTATCGGCAAATCAGACTCAGGCCGTGAGATCTACTCCTGCCGCGTGGAAACTACTTCCAGTGGCCTTCCACCAGAACGTAGCCGCCGTGGCGATGTACCCAGCGATGCGCCACCCAGTGGGCATGCGGATGTGGCGGCATTCGCCATTCGCCCGGGACCCATATGTAGGCCCTTCCGTCCCAGCGGTGATAACCGCCAATCCACACATAACCTGGACCGGGCGTGGCCACGCGTCGTTCCACGATGGGCGCGGGTGGAGCAACCTTAATGATCACTTCTTGAGCGCTGGCGCCGAGAGCAATCAGGCAACCCAGAGCGGACGTCATCCATATTTTTCGAAACATGTATCCTCCTTCAGGATCTATCGGACGGCCGCCTTCCGGACCGTATACTTCAGCGTTCCAGTGGCCTTTCGCGCGTCCTTCCACTTATTATGAGCCCGCTGCTGCGCCTTCAGTTTCGCGGAAGGGCTCACATGTACTGGAATTAACTAAGTTACTAGCTTTGCAACTCGATAACCGGGTGTGCTTATAATGGCCAAACCAGTCTTCTTTGGAGTAAAAATGAAACTTCTGCCCGCCTGTGCAATATTTTTCTGCTTGCTTTCCACCGGCTACGCTCAGCTTACGCAAGCTCAAAAAGTATCGGATTTCATGGCGCTCGCCGGCCTCTACGACAAGAATTATGGACCGTACGAATGGAAGCTGGAGATTTTTGGATACGATTTGCTGCAGATCCAACCCTGGCTCGCCCAAGTGAACGCGTCCACCGACGATCTGTCCTTCTACGACATCTGCGTGCGGTATGTCGCCAGCCTTAACGATTTTCATGACGAGTTCATCCTTCCGGCCACCTACGAGGCCTACCTGCCCTTTTCAGTCGATATCTACGACGGCAAGGTGCTGATCGACGGCATCGACACAACGGCGCTGCCTCCCCAGACCTACAACTTTCAGATCGGCGACCAGTTGATCTCGGTGGATGGCACCAGCGTTCCGGCATGGATGATCGCCCTGGCGCCGTATGCCGTGAACGGTGAGGGCAATCCCGTGAGCCGCAATCGCCTCACCGCGAACATTATCATCGATCGCTACCAGGGTTGGTACACCTACGCCAACAAGGTTGCGCCCGGGTCTTTGGCGAACATCGTGGTCCAACACCAGGCCGGCGGCACGGATACTTACACCATCCCCTGGGAGTCGGTGGGCACTCCACTCCTCAGCGAAGGCCCTGTGCCGAGCCCAAGCACCTCCGCCGTCGCCGCGCGTGGCGTTTCCGCGCGCAAGGGATTCAATCCCGCGACGCATCACCGCGGGAAAACGAGTAGCAACCCGTGGAAGGCCTGGACAGGCGCGCCGCCGGCTCGCCAGACACCGCCCATGTTCGATTACATGAGGGGGCTGCAACGGCTGCATAATTTCAGCGCCGCGCATCCTGGTCATCCGGTGGCCGGCTCCATCGATCCATTCGGTTCACCTACTCCCATCTTCTATCCTCCCCCAGGCTTTCAGATGCGCCTCGGCGCAGGCCAGACCGACGAATTCTTGAGCGGAACGTTTCCGGTCGGCAAATTGAACATCGGATTCATCCGTATCCCCAGCATGGAACCCAATAGCGAGACCAACGCTCTCCAGCAGTTCCAGACCGAGACCACGTTTTTCCAGCAGAACACCGACGGGTTGGTGATCGACGTGATGAGCAACGGCGGCGGAGACGGTTGCTATACGAACAACCTGCTGCAGTATCTTATTCCCACTCCCTTTCGCAGCTTGGGCTTCGAAGTGCGAGCCACCGAGTTCTGGGTTGAGGTCTTTTCCGATTCCATCGAATCCGCCCAGTTCGACGGCGCGCCCCAATGGGTCATCGACCTGTACACTGCCTACCTCACCGAGGTTCAGCAAGCCCTTATGCAGAACCGCGGACTCACGGGACCGCTGCCGGTGTGCACGCAGAGTTTTACCTATCCGCCCATGACGGACTCCAACGGAAATAACATCGCCTACGCCAAGCCCATCGTATTGCTGACGGACAACTTTACAGGTTCCGCCGCCGAGATATTCGGCGCCACTTTGCAGGACGCGAAGCGCGCCACGGTGTACGGCGTTCGCACCAGCGGTGGCGGCGGCAACGTCACCGAATACGACTTCAACGTGACGCCTTACTCGGAAGGCAGCGCGCGTGTTACGCAATCGCTCATAACGCGCGCCCAATCCATCTCGACGCCCGGCTTCCCTTCGGCGCCCTATATCGAAAACATCGGCGTTTATCCCGACGTCGCGGCCGACTACCAGACCGTCGACGATCTCCTGAATGGCGGCGCGCCCTTCGTCAGCGGATTCTCCACCGCGATCTCGAACTTGATCTCGCTGGGCCATCCGTAGGACATGCTTTAGCTTGTCCAGGTATATAATCGGAGTTTCGCTCGATGAGCCCTGTCACCGAAGAACGTCTGCCCAACCGTTGGGTGATCGCCGCCGCCGCGGTCATCATGCAAGTTTGCTTGGGATCGGTTTATAGCTGGAGCGTCTTCGTGAAGCCCCTGGTGGCGAGCGAACATTGGAGCCTCACCCGCACCTCCGCCACCTTCACCATCGCCA
>JBEKHQ010000262.1:0-5220 GCA_050012195.1 Bryobacteraceae bacterium
AGACCGTAAGCGATTGGTGGCGGGGCCAAGTGGCGCCGGCCCTGGCGGACGGCCGCCTCACGCCCGCCCCGCACGAGCTGTATGCGCTGCTCGAGATCCTGCACGCCCTACGCGACAACTTGAAAATCGAACTGCGGGAAGACGCTCCCGAGTTCTTCCGCGAGTTGCCCAAGTTTCAGATTCTCGGGAATTATCCGGCGCCGCTGGCCGCCCCGGAGAACGAGTACCGCATACCGGTCTATACCGGCGCCGGACAGCCCGATGTCGATCATGCGGCGCTGGCGCGCGCGGCAGGACTCGCCATGGTCGCCTACGACAACAACGCTCTAGAAAACCAATTCCTGCAAGGCTGGCTGATCCAGGATCGCTTCATGCTGCAGGGAACGGTGGGAGCTCCCTACGAATTCCTGTGGGCCAACCCGTATCAGCCGGGCCTCAGTTATTTTCAGCTGCCGGTGCTCTATCACAACCCGCTTTCGGGCGCGCTGTTCCTGAGATCCAACTGGGAGGACAACGCCGTCTGGTTCGGGCTTTATCATGGCGAGGCCCAGCTCTTCGACAATGGACGGATTACGGTGCTCAACACCTTGGACAACCAGAACGTCGGGAGCGGCAGGGATACGAAACCCATTGTGATCGGGGACGCCAGCGTTCTCCCGGGGACGAGTCCTTTGCGGTTTTCGACGGAAGGCGGGACGGTATTGGTGATAGGATTGAAGCCGCTAAGCAAGTATTTGGTCGAGACCGACGACGAGGAAATGTGCGAGATCGAGACCGACCGGGCCGGTACGCTGGTGCTGTCATACCCTGCCGACCGCGCCGCCGGGGTGCGCATTCGGGAATCGACGGCTAGCAACAAAACGGAAGTCGGAGGAGGCGAATAATGCAACCAGAGGAACGGGAATTGGCTTTGCGGCAGCTGGCCGAGAGCCGCGAGCGGCTGATTCAGGCGGTGGATGGATTATCGAGCGAGCAGCTCGGTTTTCGGCCCGCGGAAGACCGCTGGTCGGTGGCCGATTGTGTGGAGCACATCACGGTGGTCGAAAGCCTGGTGTTCAATCGGGTACAGGCAGCCGCCGAAGCGCCCCCGCCCGCGGGCGAGCCGCGGGATCTGCGTGCCAACGACGACATGCTCATCAAGACCGTTCCGAGCCGCGAATTTCGGGTGCAAGGTCCGCCCCCACTGATGCCCAACGGCCGCTGGCCGGAATTCGCCGAATCGATGCGCCAGTTCGAGGCCACGCGCGGGCGCACGGTGCGGTTCGTCCAAGAGACCGAAGCCGATTTGCGGAGCCGCGTTTTCCCCCATCCTATATTGGGCGACGCGGATTGCTATCAATGGCTGCTCTTGATCGCCGGGCATTGCGAGCGCCACGTGCGGCAGTTGGAGGAAGTAAAAGCTGACGCCGGGTTCCCGCGCGGAGCGGGCGCGTCGGCCTAGCGGGCTGAAGCATGCGTTCTACTTAATCTCGAGGATTTCCTTTTCCTTCGTCTTGGCGGCCTGGTCGAGCTTCTGCATGTAACCGTCGGTGAGCTTCTGGATCTCGTCGTGCGCGCGCCGGTCTTCGTCCTCGCTGACGAGCTTGTCCTTGAGAAGCTTCTTAACGCTCTCGTTCCCGTCGCGGCGGATGTTGCGCAAGGCCACCCGGTGGTCCTCGGCGATGTGATGCAGTTTCTTCACCAGATCCTTGCGGCGCTCTTCGGTCAAGGGCGGAATAGGCACGCGGATCAACTTGCCGTCGTTGGACGGATTCAAACCCAGGTCGGCGGCGCGAACCGCCTTCTCGATAATGCCGATTTGAGAAACGTCCCAAGGCTGCACCGTGATCTGGGTAGGCTCGGGAACGTGCAGCGTCGCCAGTTGGTTGAGCGGCGTGGGCGTGCCGTAGTAGTCCGCGCGCACGTTGTCCAGCAGACTCACCGAAGCGCGTCCGGTGCGCACGCCCGCCATTTCGTGCTGCAAGTCCGACAGCACCTTTTCCATGCGGGTCTTGGAATTGGCCTCGACCTCGCGGGTATTCTGAAAGGTCTGGGCCGCCGGCGTTGCTTGAGGTTCGTTTTTCATAGCGTGTCGTTTTCGTGAGTTTGTTTCGTGAGTTTAGTGAATGATCGTTCCGATGGGCTCGCCCATCGCCATACGCATTATATTTCCGAACACGTTGAGATTGAAAACCCGGATGGGAAGCCGGTTGTCGCGGCACATGGCCACCGCCGAGGCGTCCAGCACGGCCAGCGCCTTGGCCAACACCTCGTTATACGTCACTTCGGGATAGAGCACGGCGTCGGAGTGACGCAAAGGGTCCTTGTCGTACACGCCGTCCACGCGGGTACCCTTGGCGATCACGTCGGCGTGGATTTCGAGCGCCCGCAGAGTAGCGGCGGTATCGGTGGAAAAATACGGGTTCGAAGTGCCGGCCGCGAAGATGACGATGCGTCCTTTTTCGAAGTGACGGATGGCCCGGCGGCGAATGTACGGCTCGTCCACCTGGTGCATCTGGATGGCGGTCATCAGGCGGGTGGGAGCTCGGGCCTTCTCGAGCGCGTCCTGGAGCGCCAGCGCGTTGATGACGGTGGCCAGCATGCCCATGTGGTCGGCTGCGACGCGTTCCATATTCATGGCGGCCGCGGCGGTTCCGCGGAAGAAGTTGCCGCCGCCCACCACCAGTCCCATCTGAACGCCGGTCTGCGCCACTTCGGCGATCTCGGCCGTGAGGCTTCGCACGCGCTCGGGATTGATGCCGAACGAGCCGCCGCCCGCGAGCACTTCGCCGCTGAGCTTGAGAACGATTCTCTGGTATCGGGCCATTTTTCGAGCCGGACTCCCCCGGCCGGGCGAGAACGGGATGAGGGGACGCCTTACTCTTCGGGCGGCGATTTCTCGGCCGTCTCCTCGATGAGCGCGGCCTCGCCCACCTTGAACCGAACGAACCGCGAAACCGAGATATTCTCGCCCACTTTAGCGATCATCGCTTTAATCAAATCGCCCACGGTGGTGGAGTTTTCGCGAATGAAGGGCTGGTCATACAGGCAGACCTCTTCGTAGAACTTGTTCATCCGTCCGTCCACGATCTTGTCGACCATCTTCTCGGGCTTGCCTTCCTGCAAGGCGCGCGCGCGCTGGATGTCGCGTTCTTTGGCGATCGCGTCCGGCGTGACGTCCTCGCGGCGGATGAATTGCGGATCGGCGGCGGCCACCTGCATGGCCAGATCCTTGACCAGCTGCTGGAAAGCGTCGGTGCGCGCCACGAAATCGGACTCGCAATTCACCTCCACCAGCACGCCCAACTGCGAGCCGGCATGGATGTAGCTTCCCACCACGCCCTGTCGCGTGGTGCGCGCCGCCTTCTTCGACGCGGAGGCGATACCGCGTTTGCGCAGAATGATCTCGGCTTCCGCAAGATTGCCGTGGGCCTCCACCAGGGCGCTCTTGCATTCCATCATTCCCGCGCCGGTGCGGTCGCGGAGTTCTTTCACTAGCTTGGCGCTGATCTCCATGGTTGCGGTTCTTTGGTTGGTTCCTTCATTCATAGGTTTCGGAGGGACGCCGACGGCTTGCCGCCCGGGCGTCCCGATAGGCTATTCGCCGGTCTTGGAAGTGCTGCCGACCTCTTCCGGAGTCTCCGACGCCACGCTCTTGCGCGGCAGCGAAATGGAAGGCAGATCTTCCTCCGTGAGTCCTTCCGACATCAGCTGATCGAGCTGCTGCGGATCGAACTGGGTGTACTCGGGGATCTCTTCGGCCGGCGTTTCGTCGGTAATGATCTTCTCCGCCGCGAAATCCTGCTCGGTGGCCAGAGCGCGGCCCTCGATGACGGCGTCGGCCACCTTGGTGGTGAACAGCCGGATGGCGCGCAGCGCGTCGTCGTTGCCGGGAATCACGTGGTCTACTTCATCGGGATCGCAATTGGTATCCACCACCGCCACCACCGGGATGCCGAGCTTGCGCGCTTCCTTGACGGCGATGGCTTCCTTGTTCGAATCGACGACAAAGAGCACGTCCGGCAGTCCGCTCATTTCCTTGATGCCCGCCAGGTTCTGCTGCAGGTGTTTGCGCTCGCGATCGAGGCGGCTGGCTTCCTTCTTGGCCCGTCCGGCGTAAGCGCCGTCGGCGGCCATGGCGTCCAGTTCCTTGAGGCGCTTGATGGACTTTTGCACGGTCAGCATGTTCGTGAGCAGCCCGCCCAGCCAGCGCTGATTGACGTAGTACTGGCTGCAGCGCGTGGCCTCTTCGGCGATCGCTTCCTGGGCCTGGCGCTTGGTGCCGACGAACAGGACCGTCTTGCCCTGCGCGGCGGCCTCGGCCATGTAGCGCATGGCGTCCTTGAACAATTTCAGCGTCTTCTGCAGATCGATGATGTAAATTCCGTTGCGTTCGCCAAAGATGTATTCCTTCATCTTTGGATTCCAGCGCTTGGTCTGGTGCCCGAAATGAACGCCGGCTTCGAGCAATTCCTTCATGGAAATTGACGGCAAAATGCCTCCTTGTCTTGTCAGTTGCGATTTCGCCCGATCTCGCCCGCGCACGCGGTCCAAAGCGGAATTTGCGTGCGAGCGACGAAACCGACCGTTTCAACGCGCCAAAAATCGGTGCGCTAGCGTTTGGAGAACTGGAACCGCTTGCGCGCGCCCTTTTGACCGTACTTCTTGCGCTCGCGAGAGCGCGGGTCGCGCGTCAGCAAACCGAGTTGCTTCAGCTTCGGCCGCAATTCGGAATTAAATTCGATGAGCGCCCGGGCGATGCCGAGCCGGGCCGCGCCCGCTTGTCCGGTGGGGCCGCCCCCGTCCGCCAGAATGAGAATATCGAACTTGTCGGCCATCTCGGCGGCCAGCAGCGGCTGCCGCACCATGGCGCGCGACGACTCGTTTGGGAAATAATTCTCCAAAGTCCGGCCGTTGACGGTGATCTGGCCCTTACCCGATCGCAGAAAAATGCGCGCGACCGAAGTCTTCCTGCGGCCCGTTCCTAGATGCTGTACCAATCCTGCCACTCAAAAACCTTTCTTCGTCATCGTCACGATAATGAAAGCGCCACCGGCTTTTGCGCCTGATGGGGATGCTTGTCGCCGGTGTAGACTTTCAGCTTGCGATACATCTGCTTGCCGAGTTTCGTTTTGGGGAGCATTCCGGCGACAGCCTGCTCCACCATTTTCGCGGGGCGCGTGGCCCGCATCTTCTGAGCGCCGATTTCGGTAAGCCCGCCCGGGTAGCCGCTGTGTCGGC
>JBEKHQ010000263.1:0-5207 GCA_050012195.1 Bryobacteraceae bacterium
ACGTTGCCGACGCGCACTGGCGCGATTGGTTCCGCAGTACCGCGGCGCACAATACGATCCGCATCGACGGTATCGATCAAGCCGTGGCCGCGGGTCCGTTTCGTTGGCGTAATCACCCCGAAGTCCGAATTCTTTCCTGGACTTCCGATGCTGCCGGCGATATGCTCGAGGCCGAATGCCGTTACGCCGGATTCGTCCATCGCCGCCGCGTGGAATTTCAGAAACCGGACCTGGTATCGATCACGGACCACGTCGACGGACCGCCCGGCCAGCATCTGCTGGAGCAATTCTGGCATCTTGGATCCCCGGCCGCGAGAGACCGGCTCACACTCGCCGAGGGCGCGGAACTGCTCGATAGCTGGAGATCGACGGTGTTCGGCGAAAAGCATCCAGCGCCGCTCGTGCGCGTCACCCGGCGCGGTGTGCTGCCCATGCGCCTGGAAGCGCGAATCAATCTTGGTTAGCTAATACCTCTATTCGACGGTAACGCTCTTAGCCAGGTTGCGCGGCTGATCCACGTCGCAGCCCCGCCGCACCGCGATGTGATAAGCCAACAGCTGCAACGGGACGATCTCGAGAATGGGCAGCAGCAGTTCGTCGCTGTGCGGAATCGCGATCAGATGATCCGCCATCTTGCCGACCTCTTCCTGATCGTCGTGACACACCACCGCGATGACGATCCCGCTGCGCGCCTTCACTTCCTGAATGTTCGAAATCGTTTTCTCGTACCGCAGCTTGCTGGCTTCGCTCTTCCGATCCCGAGTGCACAACACCACCACCGGAAGGTTTTCGTCGATCAACGCGTTGGGGCCGTGCTTCATCTCGCCGGCCGGGTAGCCCTCCGCGTGGATATAGGAAATTTCCTTCAGCTTCAGCGCGCCCTCCAGCGCGATCGGGAAGTGCACGCCTCGCCCCAGATATAAAAAATCATTTGCGCGAAACAACTTCTTGACCAGCTCGTCGTAGATGGTGTCTTGGCTGAGAACCGTTTCGAGCTTTCCGGGAATCCGGATCAGTTCCTCCACCAGCGCGAGCGAATCGTCCGCCGCCAGCGTTTCGCGAACTTGCCCCAGGTGCATCGCCAGAATGAACAGCGCCGTGAGCTGCGACGTGAACGCTTTGGTGGATGCCACGCCGATCTCGGGACCCGCGTGCGTCAACAGCGTGCCCACCGCCTCGCGGGTAATCATCGACCCCACCACGTTGCAGATGGCCAAGGTCTTGGAGCCTTTACTCTTGGCTTCGCGCTGCGCCGCGATCGTATCGGCCGTTTCGCCGGATTGCGAGATCACCACCGTCAGAGCTTTAGACGAAACGATCGGATCGCGATATCGAAACTCGCTTCCATAATCCACCTCCACCGGAATGCGCGCGAGCTTCTCGATCATGAACTTGCCCGCCAACGCCGCGTGCCAGCTGGTGCCGCAGGCGATCAGCTTGATCGATTCAAATTCGCGGAACGCCTTGGGCGTAATGTCCATTTCATCCAAAAAAATGCGGCCCGATTCCTGGCCCACGCGCCCGAGCATGGTATCGCGCACCGCTCGCGGCTGCTCAAAAATCTCTTTGAGCATGAAATGCTTGTAGCCGCCCTTTTCGGCCATGATCGGGTCCCAGGTGATGTGCGAAATCGCGCGCTTCACGGGGCGTCCGTTGAAATCGGTGAGTTGAACCCCGTCCAGCGTGAGCACCGCCATGTCGCCGTCGGAGAGAAAAATCATGTCGCGAGTGTGGCTCAGAATCGCCGGGACATCGGACGCTACGAAATACTCGCCTTCTCCCAGCCCCACTACGATGGGCGGCCCCAATCGCACGGCCACGATCTTGTTCGGATCCGAACCGGCGATGATTCCCAGCGCGAAAACGCCCCGGAGCTCTCGCACCGCCTTCCGCGATGCTTCCTCCAGGTTGCCTTCATAGTATTTCTCCACCAGATGCGCCACCACCTCCGTATCGGTTTCGGTGACGAATTTGTGCCCTTCGAGTTGAAGCTGGTGCTTGAGTTGAAGGTAATTTTCGATGATGCCATTGTGGACCACCACGATATCGCCGGTACAGTCGCGGTGCGGGTGCGCGTTTTCTTCCGTGGGGCGACCGTGCGTCGCCCAGCGCGTGTGCCCGATGCCAAAGAGCCCTTCCAGCGGATTCAAGCGGATGGCTTCTTCGAGATTTCGCAGTTTGCCGGAGGCCCGACGCACCGAGAGACGATTGTCGCCATTCAAAACCGCGATGCCGGCCGAATCATACCCGCGGTATTCCAGTCTCCGCAGACCATCCAGGATGATAGGGACCGCTCGCTGGTTACCGATGTACCCGACGATGCCGCACATGACTCCAGAATACTAGGAATCGGCGAACCATCAACGCATCCGATGTACTAGAACCTTCGTCACCAACCACGCCGAGCCCGCCAGGAATCCCAATAACGCCTGATACTCCCGGTTACGAACGTAGAGCGGCCAGCGAAAAGAAGTGCCCGCGCGAGCGCCCCCGAGTTTTGGCAATAGAGCCGGCACCCGTCGAGCGTAATCGGCGAACTCCGGAAAAAGATCCCGGAGATGCTGCTCCTCCAGTTCGATCGCCGGCAGATAAATGAGGACAAACGCGGCGGCGAACAACGCCGCCAGCAGCCATCTTCGCGACGCAATCCCAAAACCTGCCGCTACCACCAGCGTGCCGAGATAAAGCGGATTGCGAACGTAGGCGTAAGGTCCGCTTTGCGCCAAGCGGCGATCCTTTTCCAAATGCCCCGTCGCCCAGCCTCGCAGCAACAATCCGAGCGCCGCCACTGGCAATCCCCAAGCCAACGACTGAGTATCCGGTTGCGACAACCAGGCAAATGCGACCACCAACACGAAGCCCACCGTTACGCGTAGACGCGCCACCAGATCGGCGTAGGGCTTAGGAAAAACGCTCATCCACGCTCATCGGCGATGGTTCGCGGCCGCCAGGATCGGGGTCAGCGCGTCGAATACGTCGTTCGGAGAGATTGCCCGCATGCTCGCATCCGGCTCCGCGGTTCTGCGATAGCTGGTGGTCGCATTGTTGCTTCGCAGCACGGTGAACGATCCCCCGTAAGGACCATTGCGCGCCGGATCGGTGGGCCCGTAAATCGCTACGCCGCGCTTCCCGAGCGCCGCTCCGAGATGCGTCGGGCCGCTGTCGACACCAATGATCGCGGTGGCTCTTCGCGTCGCATCGATCAGCCCCGGCAGTCCCGACGCATGCGCTTCTGCCCCCTCCACACGGATGGCGTTCGCTCCGTTGAGCACCAGCGGAATTCCGCACTCGCGTTTGATCCGCGCTCCGAGCGCAGCATAGTATTCGATCGGCCATTGTTTGGCGCCCCACCCGGCCAGCGGACTCGCCAGGACGAAATCGCCCTCCGGCACATGACCCTCCGGCGCGCCGGCCGGCAACGGGAAGGTACGCAGAATACTCGACGCGCCCGCCGCCGCGGCCAGGTCTAAATTCCGCTCCACGGCATGCTGGGAGCGGATCGCAACCTTCGTGGAATAAAACCATGACGCCGGCGATTCGCGCGCCGCCACCGCATCAAATCCGAAAATCCGCTCCGGCCGCGCTACCGTGGCGACCAGCGCCGATTTGATCAAACCCTGAAAGTCCACCGCCAGATCGAAGCGTTCCCTGCGCAGATCTTTCCACGCGCTTTGCAAACCGGCGAACGTGCTCCGGTCGAATTTAATTACCGAATCGACATAGGGATTCTGCGCCAGCAAAACGCTCCACCTCGGTTCGATAACCCAGGTGATCCTGGAATGCGGGAGGCTATGTTTCAAACTCGCCGCCGCCGGAAGCGCCGCGATGACATCACCCATCGCTCCCAAACGGACCACCAGGATATTCAACCCGCTCATCCGGCGTGCCTCTCCAGCACATGTCTCACGAAGCGTTCCGTAAATTCCGAATCTGCAACGCCCGCTCCGTTGCCGAGCACGACGTAATCCACCATCGCCAACGCGGCCACCAGTTCGGCGCGAGCGCGCTGCGACAACAGCGGCCGGGCCGAATCGGTCACTTCCACCACCAGCGCTTGCCCCGGTTTCGCGGACTTCGCCAACAGCCGTACATGCTCGGCCAGCAACGGATCGAAGTGCCCGGAGATCCAACAAGCCGGCTGACCATTTAGCCGCTCTCGCGCCTCGCCCGCAGCGATGATTTTCGACCGTGTGTCCAAAATAGCCTAGTCTACCAGTAACCTCAGCGCTTCCTCGACCACCCGTTCGGACGAAACCCGCGTCATGCACCGGTGATCGATGGGACATTCCCTCAACAGACACGGGCTGCACTCCACCGCCTGCCGCACCACCCGCGCCTTGAGACCCGTCGGTCCCGTAGCGACATCGTCGGTAGCTCCAAATATAGCCACTGTAGGCACGCCCAAAGCGGAAGCAATGTGCATCGCCCCTGAGTCATTGGTAAGAAACAATTCGCAACCTGCCGCCAGCTCGATGAACTGCGCCAGCGACGTCTCGCCCGCGTAGTTGATCACCGAATGCCCATTCAACATCGCGGCAACCTCCGCGCACAGCGCCCGTTCGGTGCTGGACCCAAACAGCGCGATGGATGCGCCCCGCTGCGCCGCCAGCGCACCAGCGGCTTCGGCAAATCGCTCCGGAAGCCACCTCTTGGCGCTCCCGAAAGCAGCCCCCGGACTCACGCCGATCACCCGCCGGCGCGCAGTCGCTGCCGGCGAGTGCAACCGGATCGCGTCACATTCCGGCAGCCGTTCGATCAGCCCCGCGCGCCGCAGCAGCTCCAAATAATAAAAGCGCTGATGCCGGGGAATCTCGCCCAGCTTCGGCACCGGGACCGCGCGCGTCAGCAGCAACCCCCGCCCGTCGCGATTGTATCCGATACGATTCGGAATCCCCGCCAGCCACGCCACCAGCGCGGCGTCAAATGCATTTTGCAGCAGAATCGCGCAGTCGAAATGTCCGGCCCGCAGGGTCCGAGCCAACTGGAAGCGCGATCCGCCGCCGTACAAAATCACTTCATCCGCAACAGGTTCGCCGGCATACAACCCGGCCACCCATGGCTTGGCGACCACCGCGATGTGAGCTTTGGGAAACCTGTGTCGTACGGCCTCCAACGCAGGCAAGGACATTACGGCGTCGCCCACCCAGTTGGTGGCGCGGATCACGATTCTACCGAAATCCACAGCCCTCCTGAGCGCGGGAGTGTGC
>JBEKHQ010000264.1:0-5204 GCA_050012195.1 Bryobacteraceae bacterium
TCGTGATTCTGCCCTGGAATCTCAAAAGCGAAATTATGAAGCAATTGCAGTATATCCGAGAGTGGGGCGGACGATTCGTCATACCAATCCCGACGGCGGCCATCGATTAAAGACGGACAGGGGGACTAACCATGAAAGTGGTTCTATTTTGCGGGGGTGCCGGAATGCGGCTCAGAGGATATGCGGACGATATCCCCAAACCCATGGTACAGATCGGGTCGCGCCCGATTCTTTGGCATTTAATGAAATATTACGCTCACTTCGGACACAAGGACTTCATCCTGTGCCTGGGACACAAGGGCAACTGCATCAAGGACTACTTCCTTCACTACGACGAGTCCGTCTCCAACGACTTTGTCTGGTCTCAAGGCGGCAAGAAAGTCCATTTTCTGAACCGAGACATCGACGACTGGACGATCACGTTCGTGGAGACCGGCCCAAACGCGACCATTGGCGGGCGCCTCAAGGCTGTTGAGGCGCACCTGGAACCCGAAGAGATGTTCTTGGCGAACTATGGCGACGGACTCAGCGACCTCCCGCTGCCAGCCATGCTAGACGCCTTCCGACAGAGCAACGCCGTGGCCTCCCTGCTGCTGGTGCAGCCCACGGCGAGCTTCGACATCGTGAACGCCAGCGAGGGGATGGTCACCGGCATTAGCGAACTGACCCGCTCCGACATCTGGATCAACGGCGGTTTCTTCGCGTTGCGCAAAGAGATCTTCGATTACATCCATCCCGGCGACGAACTGGTGCGGGAGCCGTTCCGGCGTTTGATTGACCGGAAAGGCCTGCTGGCCTATAAGTACACGGGCTTCTGGCAGTGTATGGATACTTTCAAGGACAAGCAGCGCCTGGACGAATTGAACCAAAGGGAGGCTCCCTGGAAGGTGTGGCAACATGCCCCGACCGGACTACCGATCGAGTCCGTAAAAAAGATTTCGGTGAGCGCATGATTCAGCTGAGTCTAGACGGAGCAGCAACAGGAGGCTTGAAGGTTTTGTGCCTCGGCTCGCATTCCGACGATATCGAAATCGGGTGCGGCGGGACCATTCTCCGGCTGGCGGAACAATATCCTGACTGTACCTTCTATTGGGTTGTGTTCAGCGCCGCCGGTGTCCGGGCAGCGGAGGCTCGCTGCGCCGCCTTGCGCTTCACCAGCTCCGCCCACTTGGCCGGTCCGGTGCTGAAGACTTTCCCGGACGGATTCCTGCCTTTCGCGGGCTCCGAAGTCAAAGCGGCGTTTGAAGAGCTCAAGAAGGAGATCTCTCCCGACCTGATCTTTACCCACAATCGTAAGGACGCGCATCAGGATCATCGACTGGTCGCGGAGTTGACTTGGAACACGTTCCGGAATCATTTGATTCTCGAGTATGAAATCCCGAAATATGACGGGGACCTGGGACGACCGAGTTTCTTCGTGCCGCTCCAACCAGAAACATACCAGGACAAAGTGCGTTTCATCATGGACGCGTTCCCATCGCAGCATTCCAAGCATTGGTTTCAACCGGAGACGTTTTTGTCGCTCATGCGGCTGCGAGGGATGGAGTGCAATTCGCCGACCGGTTACGCCGAGGCTTTCTACTGCCGCAAGATGGTGCTGTGAATTTGACGGATTACGAGCAAGCCCAGGGAAGGCCGATTGGAAGCAAATGCAAGATCTAAGGGAGAAAACTCTGCGCGGCGGCGTTGCAAGAATGGCCGCCCAAGCGGCCAGTTTCCTGCTTCGGTTCGGTTCCCTCATGCTACTAGCGCGGCTGCTGGATCCGAAGGATTTCGGATTGGTGGGTATGGTCACCGCTTTTACTGGCGTCTTGAATCTGTTCCGAGATTTCGGACTATCGGCCGCCGCGGTTCAACGTACGACCGTTACCGAAGAACAGATTTCCACGCTATTCTGGATCAACGTATTCGTTGGTGCCTTGCTCGGGCTCGCCTCCGTAGCGCTCGCGCCCGCTGTCTCCGCCTTTTATCGCGAACCCCGCCTTCTTGCCGTAACGTTTGTTCTGGCCGCTGGATTCCTCTTCAACGCGGCGGGCGTGCAACACGGGGCGCTTTTACAACGCCAAATGCGCTTTTCCGTGATGGCGGTAATAAATACAGCTAGCTTGATTGTGGCTACCGCGATCGCCGTTGGCGGGGCCTTGACTGGCTACGGATATTGGGCTCTGGTCGCAATGACGGTCACCACTCCGCTCCTGAGCACGATCGGTTCTTGGCTGGCCACGGGCTGGATTCCGGGCAGGCCGCACAGGCGGGCTGGCATTCGCTCGATGATGCGCTTTGGAGGGACCGTTACCCTAAATACCCTCGTGGTGTATATCGCTTCCAATCTTGAAAAGGTCCTGCTCGGCCGCTACTGGGGAGTCGATGCGATCGGGATTTACGGAAGGGCATACCAGCTCATCAACATTCCAACAGAAAATCTAAATTCGGCAGCCGGCGAGGTGGCGTTTTCGGCGCTTTCCCGGCTGCAGGACGACCCTCGCCGCCTCAAGAGCTACTTCTTGAAGGGCTATTCTCTGGTCCTTGCACTCACCCTGCCGCTCACCGTTGCGTGCGCCTTCTTCGCGGACGACATTGTTTTGGTTCTTTTGGGGCCGAAGTGGAAAGACGCCGCCCCGATCCTTCGCTTTCTAGCTCCGACGATCTTGGTCTTTGCGATAGCCAATCCGCTTTCGTGGCTTCTTTCCGCAATCGGACTCGTGAAACGAAACTTGAAGCTGGCTCTCTTCATAGCGCCCACGATGATTGCGGGTTACCTCATAGCCTTGCCTTACGGTCCCAAAGGTGTCGCGTTTGCCTACTCAGCGGTGTTAGTGCTGTGGGTTGTTCCGCTTATCGCCTGGTGTGTACGCGGTACTGTGATCCGCTTCCAAGATATTATGCTGGTGGTGAGCCGGCCGCTGGCCTCAAGCGTCGTGGCTGGAGTATTCGCTTTTGGCGCCCGATTACTGTGGCGCCAATCCTCGTCACATTTGGGTCTGCTCGTTGGGGAAATAACTGTTCTTCTCGTTGTATACCTAGCTATGCTGCTGTTCGTCGCAGGGCAGAGGTCATTCTACCTGAATCTTCTTCGCGGACTAGCAGAACGTTCTCCCTCCAAAGAGAACGCTCTGATTTCAGTCTAAAAGCGCCAGCTTATCTTGCACCATCAAACGACGGGGCGGCTCTTTACCTGATGCCCTCGGCGAAAGAGGATAGGCAGTTTTTAGAATAGAGAACGAGAAACTGAACGACATTGAACTTCACTAGGTAGCCAGTAGATTCGCGAGGCTATCTAGCCGGCGGGAAGCGTGACGGCATATACGCCGCAGACTTCCTTGCGCCGTACACGATCAAGGTAGCTCGTTTACTCATGCAGCCTGAGACTGTCACTCCCAGGTTGTCCAAACATCCCGATTGCCGTCTGGGATCGAAGCTCCGGTAAATTCGCTTCAAAACGCGTATCGCTCCGGGTTGGCCGACAGGCGAGAATTGTGCTGCCTGCGGAGAAAATGCGACGGTCACAAAGGAAGATTATTTCATGAAGAATGCTCTCATTGGTCACGGTTATTTGCGCGGCAATTCCGCGAGGGTGGCGTCGTTAGCCATAGTATATCTGGCTGGGAGCCTTCTTCCGAGCGCTTCGTTAGCTGCTTCCACGATAACCTATGTACAGGGCAATTCGGCGACGCCGCAATCGTCCCAGACCAGCGTGGCTGTCACATTCACGGCCGCCCAGGTTGCCGGTGACCTTAACGTTATCGTAGTCGGCTGGAACGACAGCACGGCCACGGTTACTTCCGTAACCGATAAGAGCGGCAACGCGTACACACTCGCGGTGGGACCGACCGTTCAGAGCGGAACCGCGTCACAATCGATTTATTACGCCAAGAACATCGCCGCCGCCGCAGCCGGAGTGAACGTTGTAACGGTCACGTTCTCCAGCGCCGCAGCATACCCGGACATTCGCATTTTGGAGTACAGTGGCGCCGACCCGACCAACCCGGTGGATGTAACGGCCGCCAGCAGCGGCAGCAGCGCCACCAGTAGCAGCGGCGCCGTGACCACGACCAACGCCACGGATCTTCTGTTCGGCGCTAACCTGGTTCAGACCACCACCGCTGGCGCAGGGACCGGTTTCACCAGCCGGCTGCTGACCACGCCCGACGGCGACATCGCCGAAGACGAGATGGTCACTGCTAGCGGCAGCTATAGCGCTACCGCTTCCCTCAATTCTGCGCCGTGGATCATGCAAATGGTCGCCTTTCGCACTCCATCAGGAGGCACAACCGGTCTTTCCGTGACCAGTGTTTCGCCGAATAGCGGGGCGACAACGGGCGGGACCGCAGTCACGATCACCGGCGCGAACTTCGCGTCGGGAGCAACGGTGACGTTTGGCGCGGCGGCGGCAACCAACGTGGTGGTGGTGAACAGTACGACCATCACGGCCACGACGCCGGCCGGCAGCGCCGGTGCGGTGACGGTGACAGTAAAGCTCAGCGCGCAGAGTGGAAGTCTGGCCAGTGGATTCACTTATATAGGGGTCCCCACGGTGAGCAGTGTATCGCCGAATATTGGGTCGACAACGGGTGGGACGACAGTTACGATCACTGGCACAAATTTCGCGTCGGGAGCGACAGTGACGTTTGGCACCACGGCGGCAACCAATGTCTCGGTGGTGAATAGTACAACCATCACGGCCACGACGCCGGCCGGAAGCGCCGGTGCGGTGACGGTGACAGTAAAGGTCAGCACGCAGAGTGGAAGTCTGGCCAGTGGATTCACTTATGTAGTTATCCCCACGGTGAGCGGTGTGTCGCCGACTAGCGGGTTGGCGGCGGGTGGGACGGCGGTGACGATCACGGGGACGAATTTCGCCACGGGAGCGACGGTGACGTTTGGCGCGGGGGCGGCAACTAACGTAGTGGTGGTGAACAGTACGACCATCACGGCCGCGACGCCGGCCGGAAGCGCCGGTGCGGTGACGGTGACAGTAAAGGTCAGCGCGCAGAGTGGAAGTCTGGCCAATGGATTCACTTATATCGGGGTCCCCACGGTGACCGGCGTATCGCCGAACAGCGGGTTGGCGGGGGCCGCGACTGCGGTGACGATCACCGGGACGAACTTCGCCACGGGAGCGACGGTGACATTTGGCGCCACGGCGGCAACCAGCGTGGTGGTGGTGAACAGTACCACCATCACGGCCATGGCGCCAGCCGAGA
>JBEKHQ010000265.1:0-5194 GCA_050012195.1 Bryobacteraceae bacterium
ACGCGTGCTTGCACGCCGGAAGTCAGCTCCGCCGCCACCAATTGGGTGAGCACCTTGTACGTGCGCCAAGTGGCGAAGGGCGTGAACCACAGCGACGCGGCTGCCGTCACCAGCATGGCCATGAATGCGAACAGCATTACCGGCGCGATTATTCTGCGGCTGGGGACACCGGCCGCGCGCATGCCCGTGATTTCTCCGTCGCTCGACATGCGGCTTAAGGCGATCAGCACTCCCACCAACACGCCCAACGGGACGGTGAAAGTCAGGGTAAAGGGAACGGCGAAAGCGAACAATTGCGCGACGGTCTGGGGCGGCGCCGAGTTCCGGACCAGGATTTCGAATAGCCGTCCCACGCGCTGCAGGAACAGCACGAACGTGAACAGCACCGTGCCCAGGAACGCGCTGTTGGCGACTTCGCGAAAAATGGCGCGGTTGAGAAGACCCATAACCTAACTCAGAATCCGGTTAACGATGGCGGCGGAACCAGCGGCGGCTTCGGGACGTCTTCCTGGATCGGCTCGAGTTCCAATTCGTCGAACAGGACCGCCGGCGCGATTACCGACGCGGTGGTTAAGTACGATCCGGCGCCCATTAACGCCAGCGGCGCGTTGGAATCGATCAAATCGAATACGTAGCTCTCGTCGGACGCGGCGACGATATCCTTGAGCGAACGCGTGGAGAGGCCCCGAAAACGGACCGCGCGGACCAGCTCCTCTTTTCCATCGGGATAGACTTTGTAAATCAGCAGCGGCGCCGTGACCGGGTGGCCGCTTCCGCCGGATTGCGCCATGCCCGCAGCCATGCGCCGCAGCTCGTCGAGGGAGGCGGACGAAGGATAGTCGAGTTTCCGCACCAGGATGCCATAGGGCTTGTTGCGCTGGACGCACATCTCGATCAATTGCTTCTTCATGTCGGAAGCGGGCATGCTCTGGGACGCGCGGACGAACAGATTTCCGAAGCCGGCGCCGCGCGCCCCGAACAGCGAGGTCAGGCGCGCGTGCCCGTTCGAGCTTTCGAAGCCCTTGAAAGCGGGCGTTCGCGTGAGTAAGTACGTTCTCAGCAGTCCCTTTTCGATCAGCGGCAGCGGCTCTGGCGCGACGCCTTCGATGTCGTACGAATAATGTCCCAGCAACGTGTGGCCGCGCCACTCCGTTTGAGTAGAATCGTCCACCACGTCCATCCATTCCGGCAGGATTCGCGACCCGACGCGATTCTCGAGTTCGCTGGCGACGTGGGGCGCGGCGCGGCCGGGATCGGTAACCGGCTTGCGCGCCACCTTAAGGTTGTCGCCCAGAACTTGGCCGAACAATTGGGCGGCGGCGCGAGCCTCGAAAAGCATCGGGCCATCGTAAGCTTCGCCGGCCGGCGCTTGCGCGAGCGCCGTGACATCCTTGGCGACTTCGCTCACTTGACGCCGCAGCTCGGTCTCGGCGGGCAGCCCGTTCTCGTCGAAGGCTTGCATCACTTCGGCATCGCGCACGGTTGTGCCGTCCGAAGCAAGCCCATTCGCTCGAACCCGAATGTAGGCCACATCCTCGGGCGTCCGCTCGGCGGTCCCCTCCGAGTTCACGACATAGTTGGTGGATTCCGAGACGTGCATCTCGATACCGGAAGACAGCACTTGCGGATAATCCGCGAAAATCGCCGACAGCTTGACCACGCGATCCTTCCAGACGCCGGGGTTGCGAGGTTCCTTTTTCACCGGCAATATGGCATGGATCGGCGATGCCTTGGAGAAATCGGGAAGCTGGTCGGGAACGCTCATGTTCTTCAACGAGGAACGCTTGCGCGCGATAGCGTCTTCGGCCGTCTTATAGGCGTGATCGGTGGCCAACCAGAGCACCTGGCGGAAAGCCGAATAGTTGTCTTCGAGGGGGAGCTCATCGGGGGCGTAGCGGCTGCCGCTGGGCGCTTCGGAATAAATATGATTCGAGTTGTCGAAGGCGTAGTCGCCCACCCGCACGCTCACCATCGGAATTCTCACATGCGATTCGCGCAGCGAGATCAACGCGCCCAGAGTGGCGGAAATGCTGTAGGAATTCGTGTCTTCAACACGGTACTCGATGAAATACGGGGCGTCCAGGCCCGCGATCCGAAGCTGCCGCGAGCGCTCCAACTCGTCGGTGAGCGCGCGCAACAACGGGTCGGCATCTTCGGCTACCGCGAGCGCGGGCAGAAGCCAGCAGACGCATGCGAACCAGCGAAAGGCGATCCTGGCAGGCCGGCACATCACTGTCCGGTCTCCGTCGGCCTCGCCAGCAACGGCGGCCGATCCACCGAATGTTCCTTCTTCTGGATCTCGATTTCCGAGACCAGCAGCGCCGGAGCGACGGCCGACACCGGAACCTGTCCCGATTCGGCGCCGCAGTAGCCGTTGAACACCGCCAGTTTGTCCGACGTCGCCAGGATCTTGGAGAAGCTTGCCAGCGGCGTTCCGACAATGTCCACTCCGCGCACCAGCTCATCGGGACGGCCGTCCGGATACACGCGATAAACAATCAGGGGGATAACGGTGTAAGCCTGCAGGCCGCGCCGCTGCGTCAGTGTATAGCCGCCGGTGACCTGCTCGAAGTAAAGCCCGTAGGGTTTGTTTTGGCGTTTGATCTCGGCCACCAGCATGGCGCGCAAGGCCCGCTCGGACACCTTGTTCGTCGATTCGACAATCAGATTCGATTGCCGCGAGACCACTTCTGCGCCGGCCTGCCGACGCCCATGACCGTTGGAATGATCGAAACCTTGGATCGGGGATCGCGACATCAGGAACGTCTTCAAGATCCCGTTTTCGACCACCGTCACCGGCGCGGCCTTAACGCCTTCGTCGTCGTATTTGTAGTAGCCGTTCAGATCGGTGGATTCGATGGTCTCGCGCGTCGGATCGAATTTCACGGAAAGGAAATCGGGCAACACCGGCGTGCCCACGGCTTTCGCAAAGGTCTGCCCTTCCGATTCGTCTTTCTGGCGATGGCCCTCCAAACGATGGCCGAAGATTTCGTGGAAAAACACGCCCGCCGCCCGCCCGGAAAGGATCGCGGGTCCGACGAACGGCTCGGCGACGGGGGCCTTTAGCAGGTTGCTCAGGTCGTTTCCCACCCTAGCGACCGCCGCTTCGATCACCTCCGGCTTGGGAAGCCGGGCGAGGTCGAACCCTTGGAAATCCTCGTCCGTCGCCAGGTCCATTCCATCGGCCGCCTTGCCGCCGGCTGAGATTTGGACGGTGGCGAAGGTCCGCCCGTGAACCAGCCGTGTGCCTTCCGTGTTCACCAGGTATTTCGTTTCCCGCTCGATCGCCAAGCCGACTCCGGAATTGAGGACGCCCGGATAGTTGCTGAGCTGACCGGACCACTTACGCACGCGATCGGTCCAATCCGCGCTCAGCTCGCCCAGCGGGGCGGGCGGCTCCTGGTGGACGGAAGGAGGTTCGCTCGAAAAGTCGTCGGAGTCATCCTCCTGCTTGACCCTAACCTGTTCGTTGGACTTGATCTCGATCAGGCGGCGGGCGGCGAGCCGGTAGGTACGGTCGGTTTCGAGCCAGATCCTGCGGGTGATAGCGGCCGGGACATCGTCCAGCGGAATCACGGACCCGCTGGTAAAGCGCGCTCTTTCGCCCTTGATGATGCGATAGTTGTCCAGTTTGGAGCTGCCGACGCGGATGGTGATATCGAGGTAGCGTAAATGGCTCTTGTTGCGGGAATTTACGAGTCCGAAGCTCCCCGAGAGCGTTTGCGTTTCCACATCCGTGACGGCGTAAGCCATGTAGTACGGAGGCGGGTCGCCTTTCTGTTTTAGAACGTTGAAGTTGCGGTCGAGCTCCGCGCTCAGGATATCAAGCAGGGTGGGAGGCGAAGCGGCCACCAGGGGAGCGGAGAGAAGCAGCAGAGAGAGAATGCGCCGCACGCAACCTTAGGATAACAGGAATAGGAGAACTGGAATCCAAAGTTGCGAAGCTTTTCTCTTTAGGACGCGATGGATACGAGACCCTTGTCCTTCAGTCCGTTAATGGCCAGCCCGTAGCGGCCGCGTACGCCCGTCTTCTCGAAGATATGCTTCAGGTGGATCTTCACCGTCCCGGGTCGGATGCCCAATTCCAGGGCAATCTCTTTGTTCTTAAAGCCCTGCTCCACCAGTTCGAGCACCTGGCGCTCCCGCGGTGTCAATTCCGAGTGCGGATGATGGCCGTTGTTGTCCACCGAATCGCGGAATACGGAATCCTCCATCCAGCTTCGGCCGCCCGCGACGGTGGCAAGACACGCCAGGATGTTGACCAGTTCCGCGGTTTTTCGGACGATGCCGCGCGCGCCCGCCTGCAGTAACCGCAAAGCCTCGGCTTCAGTCATGGACACGCCCCAAACGATAACGGCTGGGGTGGCGTCGGTGAGTTTCAAATCGTGAATCCAATCCAGGACCGCGCGCATGCCGAATCCTTTGTCGAGCACGATCAGATCCGGCGAACTCGCGTGCACGAACGCCATCGCGGCTTCGAGCGAATGCAAAGGCTCCCGGAATTCCAGATCCGGACTGGCCGCGATCAAGTTCCTCAATCCTTCGGCCGTAATCGGCTGCGTGTCGCACACGGCAACGGTTTTTTTGTGGCTATTCTCGGTCATTTCCTTCTTTGTAAGTAAGGCGATGCGCCTTCTCCCCGCGGATTCGCTCGGTTTCCGGACAGCCCGCAAAGCTATCAGCCTGTCCGCCCGAATGCTTAGTCCGTCCAATCGCGAAAGGCTCTCATGTTATCAGTACGTCAAGCCGATTGAGAATATAGGACTCCCGCACGGAGAAGTCCGTCCCAGCGCCATGTCCCAGCCAGACGCCTCCTCGTTGCACGGAAATTGGAAGGCTCTGTTCCTTTGTCCCAACGCTAAGATAATCAGAGAGTTAACCCCGCTCTTCAGCAGGCTTTTGGGGAATTTTACGCCCCAGGAATTGAACGCACATCCCAACCGCCATCAGCTGAATGAGATTCTGGGCGCCGATCCGCCGAACGTGTGCATTCTAGAGATAAGCGACCCTGTGGAACGCGGGCTCGCCGTGATTCCGGATGTGTTGCGCGTCGACCCGAAGCTACCCATCGTGGCAGTGCTTTCGAACGACAATCCGGAACTGGTGCTGCGCTGCCTGCGCCAAGGCGCCAGCGATTTTCTGACCCAGCCGTTTACCGTCGAGCAGGTGGAAACGGCGCTGCGAAAGATTGCAA
>JBEKHQ010000266.1:0-5188 GCA_050012195.1 Bryobacteraceae bacterium
TTGGCGTAGTCGTCCCAGAAGCCGATCAAGCCGAAGCTCAGCAGCCCGAACAGGGCCATCCACACGTAAGGGTTCGTGAGATCGGCCCAAAGCAAAGTCGGCACTACGATGGAGATGATGATGAGGATCCCACCCATGGTCGGAGTGCCGGCCTTCTTGGCATGCGATTTCGGGCCGTCCTCGCGAATGTATTGGCCGATCTGGAACTCCCTCAGTTTCGCGATCAGCCAGGGTCCCAGAACGATGCAGAGAAATAGGGCGGTCAAGCTGGAAAAGGCGGTGCGGAAAGTGGAGTATCCGAACACGCGAAAAGGCGTGTAGAGATGAAACAACCTGACGTAGAACAGCCAGTAAAGCATTTAATTCGGCCGCGCGAGAAACCTCTCCAGGGCGCGCTCGACGTGGGTGCCTCGCGAGCCCTTGAACAAAATCACGTCGCCCGGTTGGGCGATCTTTCGCAAATGGTCTCCAGCGGCCTCCGGATCGGGAAAAAAAATCGCGGCGCCTACTGACTGGCCGGTTTCCTTGGCTGCGTCCACCAGGAAGCCCGCCGCGCCGCGAATCCCTACAAGCACATCAATCCCGCTTTTCGCGACGTAACGACCTACCTCGCGATGCAGGTCCTCGGACCAACGGCCGAGCTCGAGCATCTCCCCCAGCACGGCGATGCGCCGCTTGGCTGGTGTTTCCCGAAGCACGTCCACCATCGCGCGTACCGCGTCGGGATTGGAGTTGTAACAATCGTTCAAAATCAAAACGCCGTCGCGCTGGCTCCGCTCGCCGCGCATCGAGCTGGGCGCGAGTTGGCGAACCACGCCGGTAAGTTGCTCCGGCTGGATTCCGAAGAGTCCGGCCGCCGCGATGCCCGCCAGCAAATTGAGGACGTTGTAACGGCCCACCAGCGGACTCTCGAACTCGACGCCGCCCACGCTGAATCGCGCCCCGCGGTCGTTATAGCGCACGTTCTCGGCGCGCACGTCGGCGCCCTCGCTCAACCCGAACGTGATGGAGCGTCCGCGATGCACGGCGCGAAATCCGGCCACCAGAGGATCGTCGGCGTTGAGGACGGCGATACCGTCCGAAGGCAGGGACTCGATCAACTCACGCTTGGCCAAGGCTACGCCCTCGATGGAATCGAAAGCTTCGATGTGCGCGTGGCCCACATTCGTCACTACCCCGATTCTGGGCCGCGCGATGGCGCACAGCGAGCGGATTTCGCCCGCGTGATTCATGGCGAGTTCGAGCACCGCCGCTTGCGCTTCGAGAGGCAGCCGCAAGACGGAAAGCGGCACGCCCACGTGATTGTTCAGATTTCCGACCGTCTTGCCTACGCGCATAGTGACCGCCAGCATGGCCGCAAGGATGTCCTTGGTGGACGTCTTACCCGCGCTGCCGGTCACACCGATCACTTCCCCGCCCCACTGATCGCGCGCCCACTTGGCCAGGGTCTGGAGAGCCACCAGGGCGTCCGGAACAAGCACAACCGGAGCGTGCGCGGATCGAACCTCCGCGACACTCGTGGCGACGGCCGCCGCCGCGCCTTTTCGAAGCGCTTCATCCACGTATGCATTGCCATCGTGATTGGGTCCTCGGAGTGCGAAGAATAAGTCTCCTGGCGCAATGCTCCGAGAGTCCACGCTCCATCCGGCGATCAAAGCGTCGCCCTGGACCGTTGCCCCCAGCGCTTGCGCAATGTCCTTTAACCGAAACTCCATAAGCTGTCCGTACCGCATCGCGCGAGCTCTCAGCGCGCTTTCCGTCAGCACTTGTAATCGACTACTCACCCCGGCTTCCTATATCCGAATTCCCGCAAAATCGCCCGCGCCACTTCCCGGTCGTCAAAATGTATGACGCGGTCGCCAAGAACCTGGTACGGTTCGTGGCCTTTTCCGGCCAAGATAACCAGATCGCCCGGGCTTGCTTCGCGCAGCGCGGCTCGAATGGCCTTTTCGCGATCCGGTTCGACGACCTGCGGCGTATCGAATCGCCGCAAACCCACCAGCGCGTCGTTCATGATCGCGATGGGGTCTTCCGAGCGGGGATTATCGGAGGTCAGGACGACGAAATCGCTGGTCTCGCCCGCGGCCATGCCCATGAGCGGGCGCTTGGTTCGATCCCGGTCGCCGCCGCAGCCGAACACCGTGATCACTCGCTGGGGATGCAGTTCGCGGGCCACCGCGATGACGTTCCGCAGCGCGTCGTCGGTGTGCGCATAGTCCACCACCACCAGGAACGGCTGCCCTTCGTCCACTCTTTCGAACCGGCCGGGCACTTGCCGGCAGTCGGCGATTCCGGCGGCGATCGTCTTCCCATCCAGACCGTAGCTCAGCGCGGCGCCGGACGCTGCGAGAATGTTGTACGCGTTGATCTTGCCCATGAGCGGAGACGCAATGCGCATCTTTTCGCCTCGGTGCTCCACCGTGAAGCGCAACCCACCGAAGTCCATCTCCAGTCCCGACCCCCGCAGGTCGGCGTTTTCTCCGAAGCCATATAGCAATGTTTCGCCGGCCGGATTTAGGTCCTGGCCGCGGGGGTCGTCGGCGTTGACGATGGCCCAGCGCGGCGCCGGCGCTCCTTCGGGCGCGAACAGCAGGCGTTTAGCCGCGAAGTAGTTTTCCATCGTGCCGTGAAAGTCCAGGTGATCGCGCGTCAGGTTGGTGAATACGGCGGTGTGGAACGTCATGCCGTAAACGCGCCCCAGCGCGAGTGCGTGCGATGAAACTTCCATGGTGGCATGCGTGCCGCCGGCCTGTTCGAGAGCATGCAGAAGCCGGTACAGATCCAGCGACTCGGGCGTCGTATTGACCGCCGGCAGTGTCCGGCCCGCCAGCCGGTACTCAATCGTGCCGACCAGCGCGGTGGTTTTTCCCGCCGCCCGCAGGATCCCGTCGATCAGGAACGCCGTGGTTGTCTTGCCGTTCGTGCCGGTGACGCCAGTCAACAAAAGCCTTTCGTCTGGTCTTCCATAAAACGTACGCGCCGCCAAGGCCAGCGCCTGACGGCCGTGCCGCGCCTCGATCCACGGCCCTCGGAATCCTTCCGGCGGCGGCAACTCGGACACCACTCCCACCGCGCCCCGATCCAGCGCTGCCTGCGCGAATTGGCGTCCGTCCGCGCGAGCCCCCGGGAAGGCGAAGAATAGGAATCCCGGCTCCACCTTCCGCGAATCGTATTCCAATCCCGTCACCGGCAGCTGGGCAAGATCCGCCGCCAGGACGTTGGCCAGCTTCACGTCCTCGAGGATCTTTGCAAGGATCATTCCGTCCCGCTAACGGCCAAACTGAATCCGAACCGGATGCCCCAGCGGCAGCGGCGCTCCCGGCTCCGGAATCTGTCCGCGAGCGATCCCGCTCCCCGCAAATTCCACGCGAACACCGAGCGCGGCCGATTCCTCGATTACATCGCGCACCGTCTTGCCTTGAAAATTCGGCGCGCGAGGGCCCGCCCAATCGGGGGCCGGGTCCGTTCCTCCTCGCGGAAAGAGACCCCGCTGATCCAGCACGTCCGGCGCGGAAGCCACCGGTCGATCATCGGTGGCAGTGGCGCTTTCCGCGTGGACCAGCGGGGGAGGGATGGAAGAACCCAGGCCGGCAATGGCGACGTCGTCTTCGTAGGACGCGTCGCCATCGGATGAATCGCCGGCCTTCTCACCAAGCATCTCGGGCAAATCCTTCGGAACGTCTTTCATACGCAGAGCAGCCGAGGCCACCTCGCGGAACACGGGAGCGGACGTGGGAGCGCCATATCCCGATTTTCCTTCGGTACGGTTGATCGTTACCGCCACCACGATCGCCGGGTTCGTCACCGGCGCGAACCCCATGAAAGACGCGTTGTAGAAGTGCGTGTATTTATGCGTTTGGTAATCGTAAATCATGGCGGTGCCGGTCTTGCCGGCGGAAGTGTAACCGAGCAGCCGCGCGTACCGATGCCCGGTGCCGTAAGGCTTGATCACCACGCCTTCCATCATTCCGCGCATGGTGATGGCCGTCTCCGGCTTCAAAACCCGGACCGGCTTGACGGTCGGCCCGTCCAGTATCAGCCTCGGCCTGACCAGCAGTCCACCGCTCGCGATCACCGCACTGGCTTGCGCAAGCTGCAACGCGGTCACGCCAATTTCATGGCCCATCGCGACCGAGCCGATGGAGGTCTTCTCCCAGCGCCGCAAAGAGCGCACGATTCCGCCGGATTCGCCCGGCAGCGGAATTCCGGTCCTTTTCCCGAAACCGAATCGGCGAATGTAGTCGTACAAGTGCTCCTGGCCGACCTTCAGTCCGATGTTGATGGCTCCGATATTGCTTGATCGCGCCAGCACATCCTCCATCGACAGTGCGCCATAACGGTGGTCGTCGTGGATGGTGCGGCCGAACAGGGTGATCTGACCCCCGCCGCAGTTGATCATCGAATCCGGTCGTAGGCTGGTGGTCTCGAGTGCGGCCGCCAGCGTGATCACCTTAAACACCGAGCCCGGCTCGAAGGGCGCGGCGATCGCCAGATTCTCGCGGGCCGCCAGGTCCTGCCGCTGGGGCGGAAGATTGGGATCGTAGGTCGGGTAGTTGGCGTACGCCAGAATATCTCCGGTGCGCGGATCCATGGCCACCACGCTGCCGGATTTCGCATGATGCAGCTCCACCATCTTCTGGAGCTCGCGCTCGGCGACAAACTGAATGCTGGAGTCGATAGTCAGGTGGATGTCCTGGCCGGGCTGAGGCTCGTTCGCGATTTTGGACGCGAACCCGCGTTTCTGGACATCGGCCGTCAGCAGGATTTCGCCGGGATGCCCTTGTAGTTGCTCGTTCAAGCTTTGCTCGATGCCGCCGTTGCCGTTCTCCTCGAAATCCACGCCGCCGATCACGT
Source organism: Bryobacteraceae bacterium (assembly GCA_050012195.1). Lineage (GTDB taxonomy): Bacteria > Acidobacteriota > Terriglobia > Bryobacterales > Bryobacteraceae > Palsa-89. The sequence continues at coordinate 4,855 of JBEKHQ010000266.1, forward strand.
GCGCCGCCAGCGATTTGTTGGGATAGAACCGCTGGCTCTCGGTGCGGAATTCAATCCAGTCCAGTTTCAGGTCCCGCAGACGTCGAGCTTCTTCGGGAGTGATTTTACGTTTTACCCACAGAAATCCGCGCCGGGCGTCCACTGCGGTCTTCATCTTGGTCAGCAATTCGCGGGCATCGACGTTAAGGATCTTCGACAAGATGTCGGACGCAACCGCGACGTCCGAGATGCGCAGAGGATCGACGCACACCGATTCCACCGGCAGGCTCATCGCCAGGCGCTGGCCGTTGCGGTCGAGAATGGCGCCGCGCGGAGCACGCACCTCCACCACGCG
>JBEKHQ010000267.1:0-5187 GCA_050012195.1 Bryobacteraceae bacterium
CCCGATGGTCTTTACGACCAACGCCGACGGCTCGACCAAAGAAATGATATTCCAACTGTCGAATTTCCACGGATTCGTCGTCGCGGATTTCGAAACCCGCAAGGAGCTTCGCCGCGTAACGCAGCCGGACGTTCCGGGGCAAGAACGCGAAACCGATGTAATCCAGGGCGCGCCCGCCCACGGCCTGATCGTGACCCGGGATGGCAAGACGCTTTGGACCACCAGCAAATACTACAACTACGTGGCGGCGTATTCATTGCCGGATTACAAACTGGTGAAGATCGTGACGGTGGGTTCGCATCCGGAATGGATGACGATTCCGCCGGACGGCAAGAACCTGTACGTGGGTTGCGCCGGAACCGATTCCACCGACGTAGTCGATCTTGCGGCAATGCGGATGATCCAGCGCATCCCAGTGGGCAGCGTGCCCAAGCGCAATACCAGCGGCTTGATCGAGACGGAGTAACGTCCGATTACACATCCGAACTCCCGCGCCTTCCGTATTACTCATGGATGCGCCCACTCAGTGGCGCAACCGAGAGGATGACTATGCGGAAATATTTTTCACTGATGATGTTGACTGGACTGTTCGTGTTGGCGCCGCTCTCGCGGGCCGACGACACGCTTTACAAGAGCCTGGGCGGCAAGAAGGCCATTGTAGCGGTGGTGGATGATTTCGTCGGCCGCGTCGCCGCCGACAATCGGATCAACAGTTTCTTCAAGGCCACGGCTGCCGATCCAAAACGGCTGGCCAAGTTCAAGAAGAACCTGGTGGATCAAATCTGCGAAGCGGCAGGCGGCCCCTGTAAGTACAAAGGCAAGGACATGAAGACCGCGCATGCCGGCATGGGCATCGGCGGCGGGGACTTCGACGCACTGGTTGGAGACCTGGTGGCTTCGCTCGATAAGTTCAAGGTGAAGGAAGGCGACAAGCAGGCGCTGCTCGGCGTGCTCGGACCCATGAAGAAAGACATCGTCGAGAAATAACTTCGGCGGCTATCGCTCGATCGTGCTCGTGGGCGTTGCGGGCTTGAACAGCAGCAAATCCAAGCTGAACGTTACCCGCGTCGCCCCGACGGGCTTCGGCCGCATCGGGCGATAAATCGAATGCAGGACGTCGTTGACGGCGCCCGCGTCGAGATCGGCAAAAGTGCTGACGCTTCGCCGATCGACGAGCGCGAAGTGGTGCGCGAATGTCTGGATGGTTCGGGCCGTGCGATCGCGCCCCGCGCCGCGCAGCTCAATCAGATCGTCAGGCGCTGGAAGGGCAACGAGGAGCCTCCCATCATCGCGCTGGACACGCCGGAATTCGGCGGCGTTCATGCGCGCCGTGATCGATACAACGATCGAGAATGAACGGTCGGCGTAAGGCAGGAACCGGTCGGCGTTGGCAACGATCCACTCGCATCCGGGATACCGTCTCGCCGCGGCGTCAATGGCCGGAATCGAGATGTCCACGCCATGCCCGTCGAAGCCGGTCCGGCGGGCGAGCGATCCCAGGTAGAATCCCTCGCCGCAACCTGCGTCCAGAACGACGTCGTTCGGCGATGCGGCGAGCATGTTCGCGATGGCGTCGAGCAGCGGCTGAGTCACGCCGAGATCATGCAACCGTCGTCGGCCCGTTATGGCCGCGGCAGTGTCGCCCGGTTGCTTGGATCGCCGATCTTGCGGCTGTAGCAGGTTGATATACCCGCTGCGCGCGAGGTCGAACGAATGGCCGCGCGGGCATACTAGTCGGCGGTCGTCGCGCACCAGGCCCATTTGACAGTCGCGGACCGGGCAGAGCAGCATGGATCGATGATACTCAGTATCCTCGACCAATCTCCGATCTCGGAGGGATCGACAGGCGCGGACGCTTTGCGCAACACGCTCGACTTAGCGCGCCTTGCGGACCAGCTCGGGTTTGCGCGCTACTGGGTGGCGGAACATCACGGCACTCCCATGCTGGCCTGCGCCAGCCCGGAGGTGATGATCGCATCGATCGGCTCGATTACGCGGCGGATACGAATCGGAAGCGGCGGCGTCATGCTGCCGCACTACAGCTCTCTCAAAGTGGCCGAAACGTTCAGCATCCTCAGCGCGCTATTTCCGGATCGCGTCGACCTCGGCATCGGCCGCGCGCCGGGCACCGATCGCGCCACTGCCTTCGCGCTGCAACGCGACCGCCGCCAGCCCGCTCCCGACGATTTCCCGCAACAACTCGGCGAGCTGCTCGGGTATCTGGAAAACCGGATGCCGCAGGGCCATCCTTTCGCCCGGTTGGCGGCGTTGCCCGGACGTCCCTACGTCCCGGAAGTTTGGCTGCTGGGATCCTCCGCGCAAAGCGCCCTGTGGGCGGCCGATAGTGGCTTGCCCTATGTGTTCGCGGATTTCATCAATCCCGACGGCGCCACTTATGCGGCCATTTACCGCGACCGGTTCTGCGCGTCTGAAACGCTGGCCGAACCTCGGGTAATAGTCGCCGGTTGGGCGATCTGTGCGGAAACCGATGCAGAAGCGCAGCGGATCGCTTCCAGCGCGCGAATGACGCGGACGCTTTTGAACGAAGGCCAACTCATTCCCGTGCCGCCCATCGACAAGGCGCTTCGCTTTCTCGCCGAACGAGGGCCGAGCCCGGACACCGTCGCTCGCCCGCGCCGCGCGATCATCGGCGATCCCGAAACCGTGAAGAGAGGAATCGAGGAGCTGGCCGCTCTGTATGGCGCGGAGGAGGCGATGATCGTTACTATTACGTACGATCATGCCGCCAGACGCCGATCCTACGAACTGATCGCCGAAGCGTTCGGGCTCGGTTAAGGAACCCTGCTCTCAATGAAAGCCGCGGATTGGGAATTCAAGAACCGAGCGCTGGCCTTCGGATTGATCTTCGCCCTCGCGTTCGCTCTGTATTCGGTGGACCACGAAAACTCAACTGCCGCGCTGGCGAACTGGCTTGCCGTGCCGCTAGGAACGCAGGCGGACCTCATCGCTCGTCTGCTATTCGCCATCGCCGCGCTATTGTTCGTTGTGGCCGCGCTGATCCGGACCTGGGCTTCGGCGTATCTTCACGCCAACATCGTCTACGCTGCCCGAGTGAAGACCGAGTAGCTGGTTGCCGATGGCCCGTGTCGGCATGTCCGCAATCCACGCTATTTCGCCAACGTGCTGATGGCTGTCGGCATGGGCGCGATGATGAGCCGGTCCGGATTCTTCGTGGCGGTGGTGGTGATGCTGATGTTCTGCTACCGGCTGATTCTGCGCGAAGAGTCCGAACTCGAGGCGAGCCAGGGCGAACAGTACGAAAGCTACCGAAAAGCAGTTCCGCGTCTTTGGCCATCCATGCGCCCGCGCATCGATTCCGCAGGCCGCCCGGCCAAGTGGAGAGAAGGATTCAAGGCGGAATCGTGGGTTTGGGGATTCGAGCGGCGGCGGTTGCGGCCTTTGCCATCACTCTGAACAACGTGGCGTTCTTTGGATTCCTCGGGGCAAGTCTTGCGTTACTGTGGTTGTCCCCGATGATTCTCGAAAACAAGGGGCCTTCAAGGCTTGAAGACGACCGATACTGCGCGAGAAAGGCCCGACCCTGCGGCGTTATGCCAACCGACAGGCGCCCGTTCAGTTGCATCGTCGTGACGAATCCCCGATCATTCGCATCTTCCCAGACCGGAAGCCTGGGGCATGACGTGCGCCAAGCGTCCATCACTTCGCCATAGCTTCGCTCGCCGCTCGCCAGCCACTCCAGGAGATCCAGGATCAAGACGTCGATTGTGTCGCTCATGGGATGATCAAAGGACTTCGACACCGTGAGGAATCATGTCCCGAGTGAGAAATGTTTTTGGTACTTCGCCCTCGCCCGCAAGAGTGAAGTTCCGAAAGCGTTTGTACCATTCTCCATGCGGCACCTCGGGATCGGACTTCAGCCACTCAGCTAGTGCGTCGAAATCAGCCACCGCAATTCGGCCTTCACGGAAACGCTCCACAAGATGCTCCATGAGGCAGGTGGCGGCCTCCTAATTTTCGGCATTCTGATACTGTCTGTGAAACACGATCCTTTGAAGTTCCTCTGTTAGCCGACGAAGTTCATCATCATTTTTGGCGTCCTTAATCCGCGTTAGACAAAGGTGAAGCGCCTTTTTGGAAGTGTCGACAGGCGGAGCAACAACAGCTTCCTTCATCTCTCTTTGGGGCTGACTTTTGTTGGTTCGCACGGTTGCGCCTCGTGATTGATCGTCGCTTCCTCTTTTCGCTTTCGCCCAACGCGCTTGAACTGCCTTGCGGGCGCTGTCGCTTCTCTGCGCTGCGGTGAGTTTGGCGGCCCTCGCCGGTCCCCCCTTCTTTCCGCCCTTACGCCCCAAGGCCACGGCAGCCGGATTTTTCTTCTTTGCAGGCATATTCACTATTGTACGTGAGCGGTCACGCTCCGGCCCACATGCAAGGGATCTCTTAAACTAATCCTATGTCCACTTCCCCGTCAGCTTCCCAAACCTCGCCGCTGCGCTCATCCGAGATCGTCGCGTTTGTCGGCGTAACCAATCCCGAGCGCGCGAAAGCCTTCTACCGGGACACGCTAGGCCTTGCGCTGGTGAGCGAGGACGGGTTCGCGCTGGTGTTCGACGCGAGCGGCACCATGTTGCGAGTCAGTCTCGTTCGCGAGGTGATGCAGGCTCAATACACGGTGCTCGGGTGGGAAGTCGCCGATATCGCCGCAACTGCCAAGCACCTGCAACAAGCCGGCGTGACATTGGAGCGCTACGCCTTCCTCCAGGATCAGGATGCGCTCGGCATTTGGACCGCCCCCGGCGGCGCGCGCGTGGCGTGGTTCAAGGACCCGGACGGCAACATCTTAAGCATCAGCCAGCACTCTTAGCGAACGCGACCGGCCTCGATGCTGCTCGATCTCAAGCATATTCAGAAGCGCTACGGTGGGGTGGCGGCGTTGCGCGACGCCAGCCTGGAGGTGCAAGCCGGCGAAGTTCATCTGCTGGTGGGTGAGAACGGCGCGGGCAAATCCACGCTGATGAAGATCGTCGCGGGGCTGCTCCGCGCGGACGGAGGGGATTTTCTTTGGCAGGGGAAACACGTCCAGTTCCGCGACCCCGCCGAAGCTGCCTCGCGGGGAATTGCAATGGTTCATCAGGAACCGTTGCTGGCGCCGCATCTTTCGGTGGCCGAGAACATCTTCCTCGGCCGCGAACCGCGCGGACCGCT
>JBEKHQ010000268.1:0-5165 GCA_050012195.1 Bryobacteraceae bacterium
AACGGATTGCGCATGCCGGGAATGTTGCTGGTGACCGCGCAATCGCCCAACGAAACCAGGATGCGCGTGTGGGCGCGGACTTTGCGGATCTTCACCAGATCGTCTTCGTTCGACACCGCGCCTTCCACTAGCGCGATGTCCACCCGATCGGGGAAGTCTTTCCGATCCACCAGCGGGCTGTAAACCAGGTCCGCTTTTTCCGCCAGATCGAGCAAGCGCTCGTCCATGTCCAGGAACGACATGTGGCAGCCCGAGCAGCCGTCCAACCACACCGTCGCGAGCGTCGGTTTCGCGCTACTCATTTTCACCTCGCATAAGAGTCAGATAAGGCAGGAACTGCCGGCGCTTGGCCATCTCCGCCACTGAGTGTCCCTTTTCGCTGAGCGCGCCGGTGGGGCAAACGTGCACGCACTTCCCGCAACTGGTGCAGCTTTCCGCTTCCGCCCACGGCTGCGCGAGATCGGTGATCACCAGACATTCGCTGCCGCGTCCCATGACATCCCAGGTATGCGCGCCTTCGATCTCGTCGCACACCCGCACGCAGCGGGTACACAGAATGCAGCGATTCTGATCCAGAACGAACCGCGGATGGCTGGCGTCCACGGGGAGCTTGGGATAAACGTACGGATAGCGGATATGATCGATGCCCAGGCGCTGCCCGAGCGATTGCATCTCGCAATGTCCGTTCGAGACGCACACGCTGCACACGTGGTTGCGCTCGGCGAACAGCATCTCCAGGATCATGCGCCGATATTCGTGGAGGCGTGGCGTCTCGGTTTGAACCCGCATGCCTTCGGCAACCTTGGTGGTGCAAGCGGCCAGCAACTTCGTGGACCCTTCCACTTCCACCAGGCACATGCGGCAGCCGCCGTACTCGGACAGTCCGGAAACGTAGCACAGCTTGGGAATGAGAACGCCATTCTCCCGCGCCACATCGATCACGCTCTGATCGTCCCGCGCGCTGACATCGTGATTGTCGATTTGCAAAGTGACGACGCGTGCCGGCATGCTATTCGCCTCCTTCGCCCGCGAACGCCGCCTCGTATTCGGGGCGGAAATAGCGCAGCGTGCTGGTAACTGGATTCGGAGCCGATTGGCCGAGGCCGCACAAACTCGTATGCCTCACCAAATCGCACAGCGATTCGAGCAGAGCCAGATCCGCCCGCGTGGCGTTCCGATTCGCGAAGCGTCCGAGCAGTTGATGCATTTGAGCGGTGCCGGCGCGGCAGGGTATGCACTTTCCGCAGGATTCGGTCATGCAAAACTCCATGAAATAGCGGGCCACGTCTACCATCGACGACGTTTCGTCCATCACGATCATTCCGCCCGAGCCCATGATGGAACCGAGCTTGGTGAGCGTTTCGTAATCGACGGGCGTGTCGAGAAAGGCTTCCGGAATGCAGCCGCCCGAAGGACCGCCGGTCTGGACGGCTTTGAACGCGCGCCCATCCGGAATTCCGCCTCCGATTTCGAAGACGATGTCGCGTAAGGTGATGCCCATCGGAACTTCGATCAATCCCGCATTTCGGATGGCGCCGGCCAGCGCGAACACCTTGGTGCCTTTGCTGTGGTCGGTACCGATCGCGGAAAACCAATCGGCGCCGTTGCGAAGGATGGGGGCTATGTTTGCGTAAGTCTCGACATTGTTGATCAACGTCGGAAGGCCCCACAGCCCCGATTCAGCCGGATACGGCGGCCGTGGCCGGGGCGTACCGCGTTTGCCTTCCACCGAAGCAATCAGCGCGGTCTCTTCTCCGCACACAAACGCGCCGGCGCCCAGACGCAAATGAACGCGGAAGTTAAAATGGCTGCCGCAGATGTTGTTGCCTAGCAGACCTTGGCGTTCCGCCTGTCGAATCGCGGTTTTCAGGCGCGCCACCGCCAGCGGATATTCGGCGCGAACGTAAATGTAACCCTCCGCCGCTCCTACCGCCAAGGCGGCAATGGCCATGCCTTCGAGCACCCGATGCGGATCACTTTCGAGCACGCTGCGATCCATGAACGCACCGGGATCGCCCTCGTCCGCATTACAAATCACGGTCTTCGGCGATCCGGCGGCCTTTGCCACGGTGCTCCACTTGAGTCCGGTCGGGTAACCGGCGCCGCCGCGCCCGCGCAATCCGCTGTTGTGCACGGCCGCCACGATTTCGGCGGGCGTCATTTCGCTGAGCGCGGTGGTCAACGCCAGATATCCGTCGGCGGCGATGTAATCCTCCAGGCGCTCCGGGTCGATGCGGCCGGAATTCTCCAGCACTATTCGCTTCTGCCGCGCGAAGAACGGCATTGTGGACGGGAGGTGGATTCGCTCCACCGGGCGCCCGTTCAGCGCCGCGATGATGTCCGGCGCGTCCGATACCTGCACTCGTTGATACAGGACGCCTGACGGCTCTACGCTTACCAGTGGTCCCGCGCCGCACAGTCCCAGGCAACCCACACTGCGGACGGCGCAGCTTTCCGGACCGTATCCCTGTGTCGCCGCAGCCTCCACCAGCGCCGTTTTAAGAGCGCCGCTCTCCAATGATTGGCAACCGGCCGCCCCGCACACGTTCACGCGCGCGTTGGTGGAATCTCGGATCGAGCGCTCCTCCGACGCTACTGCTTTGAGTTCTTCAGCGAGCACTCGGCACCGCCTCCCTGAGTCTGTGTTGCAGAATCTCCGTGGTTACGCGACCCAGGACGTTGCCGTCCATCACCACCACCGGCGCCAGTCCGCACGCACCGAAACAGCGCGCCGTCAGCAGGCTCATCTCGCCGTCGGCAGTAGTTTCGCCCGGGCGAATGCCTTCGAGCGCGGCAATCGATTTCAGCAGTTCGGGAGCGCCCTTGATGTGGCACGCCGTACCGGTGCAAACTATGCACGCGTGTTTGCCCTGCGGCTTCATCGTGAAATGGTTATAGAACGTCGCCGCGCCGTAAACCTGGCTGAGCGGGATCTTGAGCGATGCCGCCACATAGGTCAGGCCGCTCTTATCCAGATATCCGAAGGTTTGCTGCAGGGAATGCAGCGTTTCAATCAGCGCATGCCTCTCGTTGCCAAGCTTCCGCATGCTAGCGGCTATGATCTTCCAACGCTTGTCGTCCGAAGGCGGCTCGCATTTCTTTAGATAAGCGAACATGTAGGGGTCTCGTGTGCACCTGAATCGCCAACCGTAACCTTTGTGAATCAAGCGGAAAGGTCGCTTACTTCTCGATCTGGCCGGTCACTGGGTTAAATCACCCAGTACCAACAGACTGCCATGAAACTACAAGGATTTGGTCGCGGAGGCCGGCGTGCTTCTGCCTGGATTGACGACTAGCCACAGGGAGGCAATCTTTTGAATCGTCCCCAGGTAACAATCGACGGCAACGAGGCGGCTGCTTACGTTGCCCATCATGTGAATGAGGTCATAGCGATTTACCCCATTACACCCTCTTCGGCGATGGGGGAGTGGGCCGACCAATGGTCCGCCAACGGAAGCAAGAACATTTGGGGTTCGGTGCCATCCGTGATCGAGATGCAAAGCGAGGGCGGCGCGGCGGGAGCGGTGCACGGCGCGCTCCAGGGCGGCGCGTTGACTACCACCTTCACATCGTCGCAGGGCCTGCTGCTGATGATTCCGAATATGTACAAGATCGCGGGCGAGCTTACGCCCACCGTGTTTCATGTCGCCGCACGAGCTCTGGCGGCTCAGGGCTTGTCGATTTTTGGCGATCACCAAGATGTTATGGCCGTGCGCGCCACCGGCTTCGCCATGCTGGCTTCACATTCGGTGCAGTCGGTCATGGACATGGCGTTGATCGCGCATGCAGCCGCGCTCGAGACGCGTCTCCCGTTCGTCCACTTTTTCGACGGATTCCGTACTTCGCACGAGGTGGCCAAAGTGGAGCAGCTGACTTCCGACGACATGCGCGCCATGATCAGCGACGAGCTGGTGCGGGCGCATCGCGCGCGTTCCTTGAATCCCGACCGGCCCGTGCTGCGCGGCACCGCCCAGAATCCGGACGTTTACTTCCAGGCGCGCGAGACTGTGAATCCGTTTTACGACGCGTGCCCTGACAAAGTGCAAAGCGCCATGGACCGGTTCGCCGCGCTCACCGGAAGACAGTATCGCCTGTTCGACTATTTTGGCGATCCCAATGCCGAGCGCGTCGTGGTGCTGATGGGATCGGCCGCTTGGGCAGCCGAAGAGTGCGCCGAAGCTTTGCTGGCGCGCGGCGAGAAGGTCGGGGTGGTGAACGTACACCTGTTCCGTCCGTTTTCGGCCAAGGCATTGGTGGACGCGTTGCCGCGCGCGGTTCGCGCGATCGCAGTGCTCGACCGTACGAAGGAACCGGGAAGCGCGGGCGAGCCGCTCTATCAGGACGTCGTTACCGCGTTGCAGGAAGCCGGCGAATTTACCGCTTGGCCGCGTGTCGTTGGAGGTCGTTACGGCCTGGCCAGCAAGGAATTCACGCCGGCCATGTGCGCCGCGGTGTTCAGCGAATTAAGTCAGCCGAAGCCGCGCAATCATTTTGTCGTGGGAATCAATGACGACGTCTCGCATCACAGCCTGGATTACGACGCGGCGTTTTCCACCGAAGATCCGACGACAGTGCGCGCCGTATTCTATGGGCTGGGCGCGGACGGCACTGTCGGCGCGAACAAGAATTCCATCAAGATCATCGGCGAGGACACCGACAACTACGCGCAGGGATATTTCGTTTACGATTCGAAAAAATCCGGCGCGATGACCATTTCGCACCTGCGATTCGGACGAAAGCCCATTCGATCCAGTTATCTGATCTCGCGCGCCAGCTTCGTCGCCTGCCATCAATTCTCGTTTCTCGAACGCATCGATGTCTTGCAGCTGGCGGAGACGGGCGCGACGTTTCTGCTCAATAGCCCATTCGGCGCCGAAGAAGTCTGGGATCGTCTGCCGCGGCCGGTGCAAGAGCAGATCCTCGCCAAGCGGTTGCGCTTCTACGTAATAGATGCTTTTCGCGTGGCCAAGGACAATGGCATGGGCGGCCGCATCAATACGGTGATGCAAACTTGTTTCTTCGCTTTGAGCGGGGCGCTGCCGCGCGAGGAAGCGATTAGCGCAATCAAACACGCCATCCAAAAGACGTACGGCAAGCGGGGCGAGGCGGTGGTGGAGAAAAACTTCGCCGCCGTCGACAATGCTTTGGAGAATCTGCACGAGGTC
>JBEKHQ010000269.1:0-5148 GCA_050012195.1 Bryobacteraceae bacterium
CGCAAGAGCGATCTGGAATTGGAGGAGACATGAAAACGCAAAATCACACCGCCCTGGTTGAATCTCAGGAGCGCAGCTCGAATCCCGCCGACGCGGTGGTTGAGATCTCGGCCGTACTTCGCGAAATGCTCGCCGATGTGTTCGCCCTGTATCTCAAGACCAAGAACTTTCACTGGCACATGAGCGGTCCGCATTTTCGCGACTATCATTTGCTGCTCGACGAACAAGCCGAGCAAATCTTCGACATGACGGATGATATTGCCGAGCGGGCCCGCAAGCTCGGCGGGGCCACAATCCGTTCCATCGGCGATATCGCACGGCATCAGCGTCTCAAGGACAACAATGAGGAGTTCGTCGCTCCGACGGCGATGTTAGCGGAGCTCGGAGCCGATAACGATCATCTCTTGCGCTCATTGCGCGCGGTTCACGAAATTTGCGAGGGGTATAAAGATGTCGCCACCGCCAGTCTGATTGAGAACTGGATCGATGAGACCGAGCGTCGCATCTGGTTCTTGTCCGAAACGCAGCGTTAATCGACAGTCGTCCAAGGAGGAACATCATGATTTTCGGTATTTCGACGGAAGCGTTTACGATCATCCACGTGATCATCAGCCTGGTCGCGATCGGCTCAGGTTTCGTATTTCTCTACGGCCTGCTTGCGGGAAAGAAGTTCGATGGTTGGACTGGACTCTTTCTCGCCACCACCGTGGCGACCAGCGTGACGGGGTTCGCCTTCCCGTTCCACGGGGCGACGCCAGGCATCATTGTCGGAATTATCTCGATGATTGTCTTGGCGATTGCGATCCTGGCGCTGTACTCGTTCCATTTAGCGGGCGCCTGGCGTTCGATCTTCGTCGTAAGCTCGCTGCTGGCTCTCTATTTCAACGTGTTCGTTCTGGTGGTGCAATCGTTCCAGAAGACGCCCGCTTTGAAAGCGCTGGCGCCAACGCAAACCGAGCCGCCATTCCTGGTGGCGCAACTAGCCGTCCTCGCGCTGTTTGTGTTAGTCACCATTCGCGCGGTCAAGAGGTTTGGGATGGATCTGTTGCACGCGGCTTAGCTGCTGCTGAGGAGCCCTCGAAAGAGCTCCGTGTTCGGCGACACGTTTCCCGAGCAGAAGCATCTGGTGGACAATAGGAGTAGCTAATCGAAATGAATAATCTGAGTGAGGCCGGTAGCTTTGTCATCGGAAACGATCTTCGCGTCACGCGCCTGGGATTCGGCGCGATGCGGATCACGGGCAAAGGAATTTGGGGTGAGCCCGCGGATCGGGCGGAGGCCATTCGCGTATTGCGCCGCGCCGTGGAATTGGGAATCAACTTCATCGACACGGCCGACTCCTACGGCCCCCGCGTGAGCGAAGAAATCATCGCCGAGGCTTTGCATCCCTACCCTGCCGGATTGGTGATCGCCACCAAGGGCGGCTTCGAACGGCCAGGCCCCGATAAATGGGTCGAGAACGGAAGGCCGGAATATCTGAAGTCGGCCTGCGAAGCAAGCTTACGCCGGTTGCGTCTGGAGCGCATCGATGTGTACCAATTGCATCGGATCGATCCGAAGGTACCTGCCGATGACCAGCTGGGCGCTCTGAAGGAACTGCAGGCGCAGGGCAAGATCAAGCACATCGGCCTATCGGAAGTGAACGTACGACAGATTCAACACGCGCAATCGATCGTGCCGATCGTCAGCGTCCAGAATCGTTACAGCCTGTCCGACCGGGGCTCGGAAGCCGCGCTGGAATACTGCGAACAGAAACGAATGGCTTTCATCCCGTGGTTTCCGCTCGCGGCCGGCAAACTTTCCGGCCCGGACAGTCCTGTTGGTCGAGTGGCTGCGCGCTCGAAAGCGACCCCATCACAAATAGCTTTGGCGTGGCTGCTGGCGCGGTCCCCGGTTATTCTTCCGATCCCAGGTACGTCCAGCGTCAAGCACCTTGAAGAGAACGTTGCCGCCGCCGGTTTGCGAATGAACGAAAGCACAATGCAGGAACTCGGCGAGATGGCACACGCAAGCTAAGATTTAGCGGCTCTGCGCCGAGCGAGCGTTACTTCTTCGGCGCGTAGGGTCCGACCTCGGGCTTGCCCTGCGTGTCCTTCAAAGGCCCAAGTTCGGCCGCAACACCGCGGGCAATCGCGGCCGTCTCGCTGGCATTCTGGAAGCAGGTGAAGTCAGGCCGGTCGCGCCATGCGAACGGGCCACATAACCGTTTGCCCGCGCCCAGCGCCGCGTCGTGCACGATGTTGATCAGCCGCTCGTAGTCGGGTGTGCCTTGTTTGTAGCCGGAGAAATTGCCCAGATCCCCGCTGGCCGCAAAGATCGCGGTCACGCCCTGGATACCGGCGATTTCTCGCGCGTCTTTCGCGCCGTCGAGCGTCTCGATCATCTCGACCAGCACGACGTTGTCGTTGATTGTATTGCGATACCCGCCCGGGACGCCGCCCCACATGTCGGGATCAAAGGCTTGGCCTCCGCCCAAACTGCGTTTTCCGAGCGGCGGGAACATCGTCCAGTCCCTTGCGGCTTTTCCCTCTTCCACCGACCGGACGGTGGGGATCACAATCACCAGCGCGCCGAGATCCATCGCGTGTTGGATTTCCCGTTCATCGGTGTAGGCCACTCGGACGCCGGGAACCGCTTTGGCGTGCGGACACGCCTTCCACATGCGGCCCACCGCTTCCCAGTCCCGCGAATCGTGCTGCATCTCGGTCCAGATGAAGTCGTAGCCGGCATTGGCCATCGCGCAATAGGTTTCCGGACTGTCGGAGCTGAATACCGTCCCGCCGGTCACTTTCTCGCCTCTCATCATTTTGAGCATCACCGGATTCCAGATCTTGGAATCGGGCGACGCGTCGAATGCCGGCCCGTATTTCCATTTGGCCGGATCGAGCATCCCCTGATTGACAGCGCCGGGAGGCGCGACGGTGATTGCACGGGAGTCCTTGCCGGCGGGGGCCGCGAGGGGGAACTGCGTCTTGCCAGCGTCCGGATTATTCGCGTAGGGATCCGCGGTCGGCGGAGGCGTTTGCCCCTGCGCCTGAAACACAACTAATCCGAGCGCTGCAGTAAGCGACACAATTGGAAATCGACAATTCATCTCGAACTCCCTTCCGGCGTCTTCGTGGGCGGACTGGCTTGACCAACAATTCGCCCAGTTCGATATTATATCTTGGTACGATATGCCCGCCGCGGCGATGTCGGTCCGTCGGGTTACGTAGGGTGACAAATCGGCCTGAGAATCGCGCTAATGTAGAAGGACCCTAGACTCCAGCGAAGGATCACATCCAAATGCGGCGCACGAAAAACTCAAACAAAGCGGGCGTACTTCGGATCTTCCTAATCGTCCTCTGGACCGCAGCCGCAGCGACGGCGGCAGAGCCTGCGAGCCCGCTTTTGAGTCCAACGAATATTTTCGCGCCGATGTCCACGCCGGCGCGGTCGATCTTCGACCTGTCTGTGTTCGTGTTGGCGGTTTCGGCGGCCATCTTTGTAGTAGTCTTCGGATTGCTCGCCTACGCCGTCGTGAAATTCAGAAAAAAGGATTCGGAGGAAGCGCGCGAGCCAGCTCAGGTTTACGGTAGCGTTCAGTTGGAGCTTGCTTGGACGGTTATTCCGATTCTTATCGTGGTGGTGCTGTTTCTGGCGACTGCTCGTGTAATCGCCAGCATCCAGAATGCCGACCAGCCAAGCAATGCTATCCAAGTCACCGTGATCGGGCACCAATTCTGGTGGGAATACCGATATCCGGCGTTGAACGTGGTGACCGCGAATGAGCTCCATATCCCGGTCAGTGACCGTGCGCATCCGACGCCGACCTTTCTCACGCTGCTTTCCGCGGATACCGATCACAGCTACTGGGTGCCGCGCCTGGCAGGGAAGACGGACCTGATCCCCAACCACCCAAATAGTACGTGGATGGACCCTACCGAGACCGGGCTCTATTTGGGACAATGCGCGCAGTATTGCGGAACGCAACATGCCAAAATGCTGTTGCGAGTTTATGTGCAGACGCGCGAGGAGTTCGACCGCTGGATTCGGGAGCAAAGCCAGCCGGCGCACGTGAGCGACACCGTTTCCGAGGGGCGTCGGATCTTCGAGCGGACGGCCTGTGTCAACTGCCACGCGGTGGCGGGCACAACCGCGAAGGGGCGCTTCGGCCCCGATCTAACCCACTTGATGAGCCGCGATACAATCGCATCCGGCGCCGCGCCCAACACCCCGGAAAATCTGCGCCAATGGATTAAGGATCCCGATACCTTCAAGCCTGGATCCAAGATGCCGGCGATGGGGTTGGCCGATCCCGAGCTGAACCAAGTGACCGCTTATCTGGAGACTCTTCGCTAATGTCGACCGAATCCATCGCTTGGCCCGCGCCGGAGGCTGCGCCCCGCCCGCTAGTGGACGCGTTGCACGAGTGGGTATCCACTGTAGATCACAAACGCCTGGGCATCCTGTACATCGTCTATGCGCTGGTGTTCCTCGTGATCGGCGGAGTGGAAGCGACCATCATGCGGATTCAGCTGATTCGTCCGCATAACGATTTCGTGTCGCCGCAGGTCTTCAACCAGATGTTCACGATGCATGGCACCACCATGATTTTCTTCGTGGCCATGCCGGTCGTGTTCGGGTTCGCGAACTATTTAGTCCCCTTGATGATCGGCGCGCGGGATATGGCGTTTCCACGCCTGAACGCATTCAGCTTCTGGATGACGGCCTTCGGTGGATTGTTGCTGTACTATAGCTTCATCGGCGGCGACGGTCTGTATGGGGCGGGCAACGCTCCCGACGTAGGATGGTTCGCCTACGCTCCCCTGACCGCGCAGACATTTTCGCCCGGGCACAGCACGGATTTCTGGACCTTGTCGCTGCTGGTTTCCGGCATCGGAAGCGTGGGAACGGCGATCAACATCATCGCTACCATCCTCTGTATGCGCTGCCCGGGAATGACGCTGGGAAGGATGCCGCTGCTGGCCTGGCTGAATCTCACCATGGCGGCCCTGGTGATTCTGGCTGTCAGTCCGTTGACGGCCGCGCAGGTCATGCTGCTGATCGACCGCTACCTGGGCGCGCACTTCTTCGACACCCAGGCCGGGGGATCGGCGGTGATCTGGATGCACTTCTTCTGGGTCTTCGGCCATCCTGAAGTTTATG
>JBEKHQ010000270.1:0-8352 GCA_050012195.1 Bryobacteraceae bacterium
GTCGTGAACCCCGTATCGACGATATCCTCCACCAGCATCACGTCCTCGCCTTCAATGCTGTCATCCAGATCCTTGGCGATTCGCACCATCCCCGGCGCGCTGCCGCGCTGATTCGCGAATCGCGACACCGCTAGAAAATCCACCTGGACCGGCACCGTCAATTCCCGCGCCAGCGCCGTCAGGAAGAACACCGATCCCTTCAGAACGCCGATCAGCTTCAGCTCGCGCCCCGCATAGCGCCTCGAAATCTCCCCCGCCACCTCCCGGATTCGCTCGTCGATCTGCTCGGCCGTGAACAGGATTCGATCGATGGTCGGCTCGCTCATTGGGCCAACCGCTCCGGCAGCCCGTATTTGATCACCAGCTCTTGGACGTCCTTTTGATAGAAGACCTGTATGTTCACATGCGGGTAGATCGCCCGCAGCAGCCTGATCTTGCGATTCTTCCGCGTCACGTTGGCCTGTTTCATGGTTGTCAATTCCACGTACAACTCGAACTCCGGCAGATAGAAATCCGGCGTGAACGCTTCCAACACTTTCCCATCTTTGTCCCACTGCAAGGGAAAGCTGCGCGGCTCGTAATCCCAGGCAATGCGGTAAAAGTCCAACAGGTTGGCGAACACTTCCTCGCTCGGATGCCCAAAGGTTCTTGCGGCGGTCTCCAGTACATCCGACATCTGCTCAATCGCGAAGCCTTCCGTGTTGAGCACCAGGTCAAAAACCTGCGATCGACTCCTCGCCCGGCCGAAACGCCTCTTCTTGATAAGTGCCTGTTCGGAGTCGAGTTCGCGCAGCCGCTTCTTGGCGTCCTCTCGCTCCAGTCCACGATCCACCATCAGGTTGCCCACCCGCCTCGATTCCGTGGCCACAACATGTACCCGCAACGCGTCCGGCAGCTTAGCGAGCAGCAGTTCCGAGCCGGCGCTCGAGGTCACTATATGATGCTGAACGCCCAGTTTCGCCAGGATGGATAGGGCCAGGTGCGGCCAAGCCTTCTCGGGAATTCCGCTGGTGTCCCCGAATTCCGCCGCGATTGTGTCCACCAGCCGAGAATCCGTCACCAACTCGCAATGCAACCGCTGCGTCGTGATTCTCGCCAATTCCTCATGACGGCATCCCGGTTCCCCCGAAATGCTGATGAAAGCCATCAAGAGAATCGTAGCGCAGCCACCGTCACTTTAAGCGGCGATCATTCTTGACCTGACATGTGGGACATGCTTTAGCTTGTCTTCCTCGTGGCCCTCAAGAGAGTTTTCAGCGGCCTCCTGGAGCTACCGCTCCAAAGAGGAGCACCAGCTCGACGTATCCGCTAACGAAAAGCAGCGGTCTCCTGAAAGGCTCAAGGCGATACTCCCGGTTCGGCTGATGAAAGCCATCAAGAGAATCTTAACGCAGCGGCACCACTTCCCTCGTGCTCTATAGATTTGCCCCGATCTGCCCGATCCAATGGTAGACAAGTACTGGTTTTTAATGTAAGATGAATTACTGAAAAGTGGGGCTCTAGGTACTTGACCTGGGCACCGGCCTATTATAAAGTCAGTATTCGCCTCGATCTGGCATGCCAAGAACCACGATGACCGCAAGTCACCGCCACTCGGTTCTGATCAGCCTCCCAATCCTCTCGATTGCGGTGCTGCTGACCAGTTGCGCGTCCAACCGCACCCAGGCGCTTAAACTTTCTTTCCTGCCGTCCACGCCCCTGCCGATTGAGGTTGCCTATGACCCGCCGCCTCAACTGGAATCCTACCTTTTCAACCGGGAATCCCCGAACCTGATCGACCGCACGCTGACCCAGCCTCCCCGCCCGATGGAAGTCGACGCTCGGATCGCTCGCGCCGAGGATCATTTTGAGGCCGGCAAAAGACTGTACCAAAAAGAGGACATGGCGGGCGCTCGCACCGAGTTCGATCTTGCCGTCGGGCTCTTGGTCTCCGCACCCGAAAATCTGCCGGACCGCTCCCGGCTGGAGCGCAAGCTGGACCAGTTGGTCGACACCATCTACCGCTACGATTTGGAAGGCCTCGGCGCCGCCGCCGGACAGCAGGAAGTGGTTTACGACAAATCGCCCCTGGCCGGCATTCTGGACATGACCTTCCCCACGGACCCTAACCTGAGGCCCAAGGTCAAGGAGGAACTGGACGCCACAGTCTCGCAGTTGCCTCTGGAAGAGAACGACGCCGTTCTAGGCTATATCCATTACTTTTCCTCAACGCGCGGCCGCAAGATTCTGATCGCCGGACTCCGTCGCGCCGGCCGTTACCGTCCGTTGATCCAACGCGTCTTGGACGAAGAAGGCGTCCCGCAGGAGTTGATCTATCTGGCGCAGGTGGAATCGGGTTTCCTGCCCAGGGCGCGATCATCTAAGAAAGCGGTCGGCATGTGGCAATTCGTGCAATTTCGAGGTCACGAATACGGCCTGAACCAGTCCCCCACCACCGATGATCGGCTGGATCCCGAGCAGGCCACTCGCGCCGCCGCCCGTCATTTGCGAGATCTTTACGCCAGCTTCGGCGATTGGTACCTGGCGATGGCCGCCTATAACTGCGGCCCCGGCTGTGTGGATCGGGCCGTCCAACGAACCGGATTCGCGGATTTCTGGGCGCTTCGCGACCACAAAGTTCTGCCCAAAGAGACCGACAACTATGTTCCCGTGATCTTGGCCATCACCATCATGGCCAAGAATCCCAAAGACTACGATTTGGAGAACCTGGACCAGGATCTGCCCATGGAATACGACTCCATCACGGTGGATGTCCCTACCAGCCTGGGACTGATTGCCGATGCCGCCGATCGCCCGCTGCCTGAGATCCAGGAATTGAATCCAGCGGTACTGAAGCAGGTGGCTCCCGCTGGATATTC
Organism: Bryobacteraceae bacterium; assembly: GCA_050012195.1. GTDB lineage: Bacteria > Acidobacteriota > Terriglobia > Bryobacterales > Bryobacteraceae > Palsa-89. The sequence goes on from JBEKHQ010000270.1 coordinate 2,859, forward strand.
CGTTCGCGTTCCCAAAGGCGCCTCGCCTACCGTGCTCGCGGCGTTGGAAACCGTTCCCTCCACGCATCGCGCGAATTGGCGCGTTCATCGAGTGACGCCTGGCGAAACACTGGCTACCATCAGTCGCCATTATGCGATGTCGCCGGCGGCCCTTGCGGCGGTCAATAGGAACACGGTGGAGCCTCCCGAGACCGGCGATCTGCTGGTCATCCCCACCGGTTATTCCGGAGCGCGCAGTTCCGCCGCCGCGCCCTCCGTCTCACCTCATCGGAAGACAGTGCGCCGCGCCGTTGCTTCGCAGGAATCCCGGCCGGCGGTTGCACCGCCCCACAAGGCGACTGTGGCGAGCTACAGAACCGCTGGTCTTACCGCCAAGCATCGGCCGGCCGCGAACTAATTCGCGCGCAGCCGCGCCCCAAAAATTCGACAGATGGCCCTTGCCTTCCAATGAAAACGAGTTATTCTAGCGAGGACGAAGACGAGGACGAATTACCTAAGCCCGCACCTGCGCCTGCTCCGCCAGCCGCTCCACCCGCTCCCCTGGCCGCGAGCGAATCTGCGCCGAAGAAAAAGCCCGTAAAGAAGGCTGCGGCGAAACCCCAGCCCGCTCCCGCCAAGGCAGCCGTGCAAGCCCCGGCCAAAAAAGCGCCAGCCAAAAAAGCCCCGGCCAAAAAAGCCGCCGCCAAGAAGGCAGCGCCGAAGAAGGCTGCCAAGAAAGCCGCGGTGAAGAAGGCCGCCCCCAAGAAGGCCAAGAAATCGGCGAAAAAGGCCGCCAAGAAAGCAGTCAAGAAAGCTGCCCCTAAGAAATCCAAGGGCGGAAAAAAAGCCGCTCGCAAGAAATAGCTTAGCGATCCGGGCAGGCCGTTCCCAACGCGGTCTGCCGGCTCTTAGACTACTTACTCCTTTTCCTTCAGAATTACCGACCGGCAGCGTTCGAACAACTGCAGGAGCGCGTCCGCATACTCCTCCGCCGTTTTCGCGGACTTGGACGTGAATCCCGCCCCGGCCCCGCCGCCCTTTCCATACCCCGTGGTGACCGCGATAAACTTCATCATCTCCAGGGCAACTTCATCCCGGCTGCGTTGGAGCGCGGCTAATGGGTTTTCGTCTGACATCCGTATTGATCCTCCGCTGTAAATTTCCAGTTTAGCCAAGATCGCCATCGCTCCGTTGTATACTGGCCGTACCATGGCGGCACAGCCTCACCACCACCATCACGATCACCAGGATGTTCCTTCAGACCTGACCTTGCGAGTCAAAGCGCTCGAGTCCCTGCTCGTGGAAAAGGGACTGGTCGATCCCGCCGCGCTCGACGCCCTCATCGATACCTACGAACACAAGGTCGGACCGCGCAATGGCGCCCGCGTGGTCGCTCACGCCTGGGTCGACGCCGCCTACAAGCAGCGCCTTCTGGCCGACGCCACCGCCGCAGTCTCGGAACTCGGCTACAGCGGCCGTCAAGGCGAACATATGTTGGTCGTCGAGAACACGCCGGAAGTCCACAACCTGGTCGTTTGTACGCTGTGTTCCTGCTATCCCTGGTCGGTCCTGGGCTTGCCGCCGGTGTGGTACAAGTCGGCGCCCTACCGCTCCCGCGCTGTGATCGATCCGCGCGGCGTCCTGCGTGAATTCGGACTCGACATTCCCGACGAGGTCGAAGTGCGTGTCTGGGATAGCACCGCTGAGTTGCGTTACCTCGTGTTACCCGAACGCCCAACCGGCACGGAAAAACTCGCCGAGGAGCAACTGGCGGCGCTCGTAACTCGCGATGCGATGGTCGGCGTCGCGAAAGTCACCCTTGCGCCGGGAGATCGCCGATGAACGGTATCCACGACCTGGGCGGCATGCAGGACATGGGCGCGGTGCGGCACGAGCCAAACGAACCGGTGTTCCACGCACCTTGGGAAGGCCGAGCGTTCGCGATGAATCTCGCCGCGGGCGCATGGCGCAAGTGGAACATCGACGCCGGCCGCCACCAGATCGAGCTGATCCCCGCCGCCGAGTATCTCCGCATGAGTTACTACGAAAAGTGGACCGTGCGCCTGATCGATCTCCTGATCAAGAGCGGCCTGGTTTCCCGCGCGGAGATCGAAAGCGGCCGTCCGGCCCCGGGATCCGCCAAGGCGACACCCCCGCTCACTGCCGACAAAGTTCCCGGCGTTCTCGCCAGCGGCGCACTCGCCAGCCGCAAGCTTCCCGTAGCCTCGCGTTTTGAAGTTGGCCGGCGAGTCCGGGCCCGCAATATCCATCCCACCGGTCACACGCGCCTTCCGCGCTACGCCCGCGGCAAAGTCGGCGCCATCCACCTCGATCATGGCGTCTACGTCTTCCCCGATACCAACGCGCATTTTCAAGGCGAGAAACCGCAGCACGTCTATTCCGTCCGTTTCGCGGCGCGCGAGCTTTGGGGCCCGGATGCTTCGCCCCGCGACGCCGTCTATATCGATCTATGGGACGACTACCTTGAACCCGCCTGACCCCGTCGTCTTCGCCGAACCTTGGCAAGCGCAAGCCTTCGCGCTCGCGGTCCGGCTCTCCGAGCAAGGCCACTTCACCTGGAAAGAGTGGGCCGACACCTTGGCCGCCGAGCTCCGCGCCGCCGCCGATCGCGGAGAACCCGATGATGGCTCGCGTTACTACGAGCACTGGCTGGCCGCGCTCGAACGGCTAGTTACGGCCAAGGGCCTATCAGACCCGTCCGCGCTCGCCGCGCGTAAGGACGTTTGGGCCGATGCCTACCGCCACACCCCGCACGGCAAGCCGGTCGAATTGAATCGCAAGTAGTCAGCGCGCGATCGACCCCGGGTCCATGCCCTTGTTGAGATCGAATACGCCGCCCACAGCCCCCACCGCCGCGGTCTTCCGGGTCAGGCCGGTCAGCGCGCGAATCCGATAAACCGCCTCCACGCCAGTGCAATGCGCGCCCATAAAATTCTGGATGCCGAACTCGCGCAGCTTCGCGGCCGTCCATTCCAGCTTCGCGTCATCCAATTCGTATAAATGGAACCCGCCCACGGCGGCATAAACCGGCGCGTTCCGAATCGACGCCCGCGCGTATTCGAGCGTATTGATGATCCCGGAGTGCCCGCATCCCGACACAACCACCAGCCCCTGGTTGGTGTTGATCACCAGCGACATGTCCTCCGGAATATTGTCTTCCTTCCAGCCGTCCGAGCCTTGAATCTCGACGTGCCCGCTCCAATTCCGCTCCGGATACTTGCGCGGCACCGGACCCGTCAGCCACACTCCGTTATACAGCTCCACCGGATGATCGTATTCCGTGAACTGCCCGCCGGTGGCTTCGTATTCGCGCCGCGTAGTGACCATAAACTCCAGCGGCCTGCCCTTGTCGGTCCGCCGCGGAGCGAAGATTCCCTTGCCCACGTAGGCGTGCGATAGCGCCGCCGGGTTGGTCTTGAGAAACGTCCGTCGCAGCGTCATCAGGCCGCCCGTATGATCGTGATGATTGTGGCTCAACACCACGTCGGTGATACTTGCCAGATCCACTCCCAGTTCCTTCGCGTTGTTGAGCACCGTGTCGGGCCGGTCGCCTGTATCGAACAGGATGCGATGACCGTCCACGTCCACCACCGCCGAGAAACCCCATTCGCCGACGCCCTCATCGGCGGTAAGCATGGTGGAGAGCACCTCGACGCGCAGCGATCGCACCTGGTAAGCGGGGTCGAGTTGCGCGCCGAGCGGCGCGGCCGCCAGAACAAGCCAGAAAAAAGCCTTCATTACCTCACTCTGCCATAACGGAACCCGCGCCTGTAGAATGAATCTTTCCACTCCCGCCGATGCCCATTCATGCGCAGCGCTTCATTCGGAAAATGCGCGGCGGAGCGCAGGCGCATCTCGTGGAATGCGACGACGGCCACTTCTACGTCGTGAAATTCCGCAATAATCCGCAGCACCGCCGGATTCTCGTCAATGAATGGATCGCCTCGGAATTCTTGAATTACCTGCAAATCTCCACGCCCCCGGCCGCCATCGTGAATCTATCGCCTGAATTCCTGGCGAACAATCCGGAAATCCACATTCAACTCGGCTCGCGCCACATCGACGTCGAACCAGGTTGGCATTTCGGATCTCGCTACCCCGGCGACCCCTCCAAGATCATGGTGTACGATTTCATCCCCGACCTGCTGCTCGACAAAGTCGCGAATCTGAACGAATTCCTGGGCGTGCTCGTGTTCGACAAATGGATTGGCAACGCCGACTCGCGGCAATCCATTTTCTTCCGGGCGCGTCTGCGCGAGTGGTCTCCGTCGGCGGCCGATCGCCCGCTCCGCTCCGGTTTCGTCGCGCACATGATGGATCACGGCTACATCTTCGACGGACCGCAGTGGAGTTTCAGCGATTCGCCTCTCCAAGGGCTGTATTTTCGGCCGACGGTCTATCGCCGAGTCCGTTCGCTCGAGGAATTTCAGCCGTGGCTCGATCGTGTGGTCCACTTTCCCGAGGAAGTGGTGGACAATGCCCAGAAGCAAATCCCGCCCGAGTGGCTAGCCGAAGACGGACCCGCGCTGGAAACGCTCCTGCTCAAGCTGATGCAACGCCGCAAACGCGTCCCCGATCTAATCGCGGATTCCCGCCGCGGCCGCACCAACCCATTCCCCGCCTGGAGATGATCGCCTGCCCAGACTTAGCGCGTCCGAGTGCGTCACGCGATGCGCGGATTTTCCTTCGCGGCTAGAATCTGTGAAACGTGGTTCCTGACAATCGGCCAGTTATTCGTTGAGAGGGCTACAATCGCCAGCCGCCGCCCGAAAAGGTTCTGCTCGTTGCGAAGGCTTTGATCGCCGGTAACGAGAACTTCAAAGCCATTTTCTTCCGCAGTCTGCAGCAACTCCCCGTTTTTCAGATCCCCCCATCCCATGTAGGAAGCGGTGACGGCCTCGTGCTTGCCGAGCATGTCAAGACTGGCTCGTAGCTTGTGCGGTAAATTGTGATCAAACAGAGCAAACAAAATGAGCTGGTGAATGACCGTAAGCGACAAATCGGGATAATTCTCTTGGATTTCTTCAACCGGAGGGCCAAGCTCGGCGTCCTGAACGATCGTATCCGCGAGAATGCGGGTACCGCGTACTATGGGGCGGCCCGACACCTTTCCGGGTATCCGTTCGACCAACTCGCAGCCGACCCAGTCGATATAACTATCCGAGGTTGCCATTTCGATCCATTTCCTACAACATTTTACCGTACAGGACAACCGCGGCCGCGCTCCTACTGCAACGTTCTTTATGGCCGGCAGCCTCCGCCCGAGACCTTCCAACACGATATGCTGGTAGCCGATCAGCAAGACGCGATGCGACCGGCCGCATTGGAATAGCAGCCATGAAATCGAACTTGGATGGATTAAAGACCGAAATCGAGCGCTACCTGGAAGAATCGGGCTTGGGCGTGTTTTACGGCCATGCCCGCGCGCTGGAGTCGGCGGTCGTCTCCTGGGATTGCGACCAGCACCCCGACTACAAGCAGTTCGTACAAGCCG
>JBEKHQ010000271.1:0-5139 GCA_050012195.1 Bryobacteraceae bacterium
GACGATTTTGCCCGTTTTGAAGCCCTGGCGGAGGCCGTCGATGATCGCCTGCCCGGCCTTCCGGTGATCGCTCTGGCCCGCAGCGCGAATCTTTCGGAATTGATCCCCAAGCTGATGCGCTTGGGCGTTCGCGAACTGATCGACACGCCCGTCACTCACGAGAAATTGGGACAGGCGGTGGCAGGCACCGCGCGCCAGCTCGCCAAGCGCCCCGCTCCCACAGTGCGTCTCGGCGATCTTTATGCTTTCCTGCCCGCCAAACCGGGCGTCGGCTCGTCCACCATCGCCATCAGTACCAGTTGCGCGCTGGCCGAAGAACTGGATGCGCGGACGCTTCTGCTGGATTGCGACCTGGCGGCGGGTGTTACGAAATTCCTGCTGAAGATCGGAAACACCTCGTCCATCGTAAACGCGATGAATCATGCCGACACTCTGGATGAGGATATGTGGTCGCAGATGGTGGTGAAGTGGGGCAAGCTGGATGTGCTGCATGCCGGCGAACTTGATCCTCCCACCAATCTCTGCGCGTCCAGCCTGGATCGCGTGCTTGCGCTCGCTCGCGCCGAATACGACACCATCTGCGCCGATCTGGCGAGCAGCCTGGATCCTTTTACCGTGCAGATCATGCGCGAGGCGCGCCAGATTCTCATGGTGACCACGCCGGAGCTGGTTCCGCTCCACCTGGCCGCCGATCGGCTCCGGCATCTTACGGAGTTAGGATTGGGAGACAAAGTCATTCTCTTGCTGAATCGAAAAAATCCAGCGCGAAAAGGTCTCTCGGACAGCGAAGTATCTCAATTGGTCGGGCTGCCGATCGCGCATCGGTTCTCAAACGATTATCCGGTGGTTCAGAACGCGATCCTCGAAGGCACGCCGGTGTCGCATCGCTCCAGCCTGGGACAAAGCATCCTGGATCTTGCGCGTTCCTTGGCGCCGCGGGCAGCCAAACGCGAGGCGACGCCGCTGGAACATCGACGCTTCCTGGAATTCTTTCATGTGCCCTCGAACCGGGATCACGGAACGGTGTGGAAGGGCTGAAAAGCGACGACGCAACACGGCGCATGCCTTCGTGGAATCTCATACGGCCTAAATTCGCCCGGGCGCAACTTGGTGGAGGCAGCCTTATTGCCGAGGCAATTTCGGCAGGAATAATTGCAACAGAAAGTCTTGAGCGGCATCCTGGGTACCGATCTGATGCCATGCATAAAATGCATCCGTCGCAGTGTGCCGATGTTGCTGTAGCTGAATGAAATTCAGCGCGACCGTGTTCAGTTCAGGCGGGACAGCGCCACCCTTGAAACTCTTCAGCACGTCATCGCAGACTCCTCTCATCTTTCCGTGGTCGAAGGTTCGTGCCAGAATACTGCGCTGCCTTTCGACGGCCCATTTGCTGACGGCTTCGTCGATCAGAAGATGGAAGAGCGCATAATAGGCCGTGGATACCGCGCGTCGAAGACTGGCCTGATTTGGATCCGTTGGTTTCGCGAGATCATTGGCCAACTGAAGCAGGTCCTCGGGAAATGGCATCGGCTACGCGCCCATGCTTCCTCGCGAAGAGCAGCCGACAAAACTACGCGGAAGAATATGGCCTGATCGCCACTCCAATCCTCGCCGATGTCGTAGCGGATGTGCACCACATCCGGCATTAACAGTTTGACGACTTCGGAAACTGCCGCATTGATCCCAGGTTGCTTGGCGATGGCTGAGGGGAAATGCATGGCTCTCACGTTGAGGACAGCGCACAGCGGATGCGCCTCATCACCCATGCATCCAATCCACAATCCGCCGAGCCGCGTCTTCCCCCGCGTCCTCCTGAATAAAGTGCCCCGCCCCAGCGATGCTCGCCGGCGGAGCGACATTTCGGAAGATCGACCGCAGGAACGGCTCGGCGGGCGCTGTGATGGCATCCTCGGCGCCCCACACCAGCAACACAGGCAGGTCGAGCGTCTTTAAGCGCTCCAACGCTACCCGATTGTCGTAAGCGCCCGGATGATCGCGCCGGATCGGAACCAGCCGCGGAAAAACCAGCGCCGCGGTCTGGTAGTCTTTCGTCGGAAACGGCGCGGCATACGCCGCCGCTTCGGCATCCGTGAGTTGGCGCTGCTTAAGCGTGTTGCCCATCGTCGCCGGCACATCGAGCCACTCCACGCGCTGCGAGAAACGCCGCCATTTCATGAACGCCTCGCTCCCCGGATCGCCAATCGGGAAGCCCGTATTCATGGCCACCAAGCGACTGAACCGCTCCGGCATCTCGGCCAGGACGCGCAAGCCCAGCAATCCGCCCCAATCCTGGCAGATCATCGTCGCGTTCTTGAGATCCAGCGCTTCGACGAACCCGCGCAACCAGCGCGCGTGCGATTGGTAGCTATACGCGTTGGTCGCTTTCGGTTTGTCGCTGCGTCCGAACCCGATCAGGTCCGGCGCGATCACGCGACCGCGAGCAGCGAGCGGCGGAATCATGTGGCGATAGAGATAGCTCCAGGTCGGCTCGCCATGCAGCAACAGCAGCGGGTCGCCGGCGCCATGTTCGACGTAGGCCATGCGCAGACCCTCCACCTCGACGTACTTCGGATCGTAAGGAAAGCCCGGCAAGTTCCGGAATCGCTCCTCCGGCGTTCGCAGCACCGAGTCTTCCGGCCAAGTGGTCTTCACCTTGGCGAAGTGCGCCACTTTGGCGATATCCGCCGGATCGAGGCTCGGCGCAATCTCCGCCACCCATAGCGAAAACGCCAGCAGATCGGCGTCGATTTCATGCTCGGGCGGCCGTGGCTCGTAACGATCCCAATGCCCGTAGACCATGGCCATCGACGGACGGCCGCGCCCCAGATCGGCGAGCTCCAACGCATAAAGATGTCCGTGCTTCGAACGCCAATAGACGCGGCCTGCGCGAATGCCGGCGGCGCGCTCCACCGCTTCGGCAACGTCGGGACGGACATCCAGTTCCTGTTCCCATAGCAGCGGATCGGCCCGCAAATACGACAGCTCTTCGTCCGGCGGCGCGATGAACTTCATGGCCGCGCCCCCACGGTGCGGTTCAGGAACTCAACCATCGCGCGGGCGAGATCCGGTCCGCGGTCGTCTTGCAAAAAGTGCCGGGCGCGATCAAATTCGATGGGACCTTCGGCTTGCGGCAACAGCTCTTTCAAACGACGTCCGAACTCGATGGGAAACACCTCGTCACCGGGCGCCCAGAGCAGCAGCGCCGGAATTCGGGAAAGTTCTCCGATGCGCTGCTCGATCATGCGCATGTCGGCCCAGCCACGATCGCCCTCGCGCATGGGAATGGTGCGCGGCCAAGTGAGCACGACGTGATCGGAACCGCCTTCGTCGAATACATGGTGATACGCGCGAGCCTCGTCATCGCTCATGCCCCGGGCTGTCGTCGCGCTGGGACCGTGTTGCGAAAGCACTTTGTGCCGGCGCATGAAAAACTGGCCGATCAGCGGCGCGTGCCAGGTGGTCCACGGGCGCGGCGAAGCGTGAAATTTGCTGATAAAGCCGGTGAACAACCAGGTGTTCATGAGCACCAGCGCCGAAAGCTTCTCCACGCGTTGCAAGGCCGCGCCGACGCCTTGCGGCCCGCCCCAATCCTGACCCGTGATGACGAACCCGCGCAGCTCGAGCTGATCGATGAACGAGACCAGATCGGCGATATGATGCGCGAACGTCAGCCCGGCATCCACGCGCGGATGATCGGAATAGCCCGCGCCAATCCAATCGGGCGCGATCGCTCGATAACCCGCTTGGGTGAGCGGACCGATAAAGTCGCGATACAGAAAGCCCCAGGTCGGATTCCCGGACAGCAACAACACCGCTCGCCCCGATGGATCGCCTTCGTCGATATACGCCATGTTGCGGCCGTTGACCCGAAGCTCGCGCTGCGGCCAGGGAAACAGCGGTTCCAACCATTGCGGTTTCGGTCGAAGCATTGGTAGAAGTGTAGCCCCGCTGCGGCGTGCGGCACAATGTAGAGATGCCACCGCTGCGCGGTTCCCTGTGGATGCTGGTGCTGTACGACGTAGCGGAACAGATCCACCTGGACAAGCTGCAAGCGCTGCTCAACACCGCGCCGGCGCCGGCTCAGCCCCGCTTCAAGCATCCGGCCCCGGAATATGTCCGATTCGAGCGCCCTCCGGTAGTCGAGGAATTGGGTGGCGTGGCCATTGAGGCGTCGGGCCAGGAAGCTAACGCGCGCATGAAGTACTTCGACTACGGCGTTGTCAGCGTGGAACTGGAGCTGAAGTTTGAAGCCAGTTGGGAGGAGCTGATCCGGCTGTCGAATCGTTGGATCACCGCGCCCGAGATCGAGCGTTGCACGTCCGAACTGCTGCGCGCGCGCCTGGAAAAGGTGTCGTCCGCGCTGCGGCTGCCTTACTCGGCCAAGCTCAACGAAGACTACTACATCATTCATCTGCGGGAAGCGGTGGACGAGCGAGGCCAGACCATGACGGCGCCCATGCTGCTTTCGACGCGCGGCGAGCAGATCGCGCAGATCGTGCGCGGCGAATCGCAGCCGCTGTCGGAATCGGAACGCAACGAGGTGCTGCAGTCCAGTCTCTCCTATTATCCGAGCGACCTGCTGCTGGTCGGCTGGGTAGCGGCGCTGGTTTACGACACGCCGGCGGGCGCCGCGCCCACCATCCAGTTGCTCGAATATGCCAATGCGCAGTTGCTCGAATTTCGTCATTACGACGACGTGCTCACGCCCGTGCTGGAGCATGTTTACAAATCGCTCGAACATCGGGGCGGCTTGCTGCGCCGTTGGAGGATGGCTCGGGAAGCCGAAAAGCTGAACACACTGCGCCTGGACGTGAGCGAGCTGACCGAGCGCACCGACAACGCCATCAAGTTTCTGAGCGACATGTTTTATGCTCGGGCGTATCGCATCGCGGCGACGCGCGTGGGCGTGCCGGACTATCGAAATCTGGTGGAAGAAAAGCTCAGGACCGCGGGCGAGCTGTACGACTTCATGATGAACGAGTTTCACCAGGCGCGCGCGTTCGTGCTGGAGGCGATGGTGGTGGCGATCCTGGTGATCGAGCTGGTGCATTTGTTCCGTTAGTGGGGCTCTGAAGCAGGTTCCGCACGGGATGGTAGACGTCCGGCATTTTCCTTGCTCGCGGGAGTCAGCCGAGTGGA
>JBEKHQ010000272.1:0-5136 GCA_050012195.1 Bryobacteraceae bacterium
CTTTCGCCGGGAGTCTAATCCAATCTCTTCGCCCCGACATGCCAACAGCTCCGGGGTTTATAATCCCAAAGGCTGTGGGTTCCTGGATCTCAGCAATGCTGGATCTCAGCAATGCTGGACGTGGGTAATGCTGGCTGTGGGTAATGAATGACTGACGCGATCAAACGAAAACTGCAGGAAGAAATCAACGCGCTCGAACACGAGCTCATTCACGAACTTCCTAAAGAAATTAAGAAGGCCGCCGCGCTCGGCGACCTCAGCGAGAACGCCGAGTACCACATGGCCAAGCAGCGCCAGGAATTCGTCAAGGCGCGCGTCCGCCAGCTCGGCAAGCGCCTCGCCGACCTCTCCATGGTCAACATGAACAATATCCCCCACGACAAAGTGGGCCTCGGTTCGACCGTCAAGATATTCGACAACAGCAAGAACCAGGAAATGGAATACAAGATCGTCACCAGCGAGGAATCCGACGTAGCCGCTGGAAAGATTTCCACCACCAGCCCCATCGGCCGTTGTCTTCTCAACAAGAAAGTTGGCGACACCGTCATCGTGGACAGTCCCAACGGCAAGCGCGAACTGGAAATCCTGACGCTCAGCACCATCCACGACGAGGTGGCCGGCGAACCGAAAGAGGCAGGCGCGTAAATGGCCGCCAGTTGGAACACGGATCGAGGGTGTCATCCTGAGCGGAGCCGCTTTTCAGGTGGAGTGAAGGATCTCCCACGCATCCGCGCTACGCGAAATCACGAATCGATGCCGGAGCTGCCACAATGACCGCCTCCTGGACCAGCGCCTTCGGCCGCGCCTGCGGAGTCCTGCTCGATACCATCGTCCGCTGGCTGGCTCTCTCCCGCATCAATCCCAACGTCCTCACCTTCATGGGACTGGTGGTCAACACCTGGGCCGCCATCCTGTTCGGCTCCGCCAACGCCACCAACCAGAAGCGCATGTTCATCTACGCCGGTCTGGTCATCATCTTCTCCGGCTTCTTCGATCTGGTCGACGGACAAGTCGCCCGCGCCACCAACCGTGTCACCCGCTTCGGAGCATTTTTCGATTCCGTGGTCGACCGCTACTCCGATGCCAGCCAGTTCCTCGGCCTCCTAGTCTTCTATGCCCGGGGCGGGCGCTTCTTCTACGTCGTCCTCGCCGCTTTCGTTATGGTTAGCTCCATCATGGTCAGCTACACCCGAGCCCGCGCCGAAAGCCTGATCGGCTCCTGCCGCGTAGGATTCATGGAACGCCCCGAACGCTTAGTCTTGGTAATCCTGGGAGCGTTATTCAACCGCATGGCGCCGGTGTTGTGGGTGATCGCAGTCCTCAGCACCATCACGGTAATCCACCGCATGCGCTACACATGGACCAGAACCCAAGACCCGCCGGTGGCGCTAACTCCGAACCAAGCCGCGTAGCTGTTCATGTGGGGCGGACACTCCTGTCCGCCAAAGGCCGACGCCAAGACACAGAGGGCGCCACATCTTTCGCGCCTTCTGGGACCCGAGGCAACTCCCCCGCCCCCGCGCCTCGCTGCAGTTCGGGAGAACCCACGTATAATTCTGGCGAAAAATGATTCAACCGCTCAACTGGGTGCGCTGGCTGCTAGTGATCTTCTTCATCTATATGGGATTGATGAAAGAGGAAGAGGAGGGCGTCTGGGAAAATCGATTAGAACACTGGCTGAAGATGGTCTACGTACATCAGGAAACATCATTCGCGAAAATTACAGCCGTGGCGAAAGCGATTGCGAATGTGTCCAAGAAACTTACTGAACGAATCTTCGGAACACGGCTGTTCTCGCTGCGCTTTTTAGGGGTCTCTATATTCTACGGACTCGCGTCGGCCAATCTGACGGTATTGATAAGTCCGCTAGCGCCACACAAACCGCCAACCTTCCACATCCCGCTACCTCCGGGTGCAGCAACGCAGCCGAATCTATTTCTGCACTTCGTCTGGTTTGTCCTGTTTCTACTGCTTGGGTCTGCACCTGCCTTATTTGAGACGCTTGGCCAGATGTCACGTTGGGTCTGGCTGTTCTGGATATTTTTCTTTGTGAGGTGGCTTTTCCTCTGATAGGCATAGCAACAGTGGTCGATCACTTGTGGGGCCACGGCAGCGCCCTTCGCTTTGCCATCGGCCTTTTGCTATTAGTTGGAGTTAACTATGTGCTGGATGTCTTGTTCGTAGCGACAACTCGCTGGATTCTGGGAATAGCGGCGAACGCGAGAAGACTATGGATAGTGCTCTTCGCCAGTCTTCTTGACATTGGCCTGGGCTACTTAGTCATCGTCGGACCTGTTTGGCTTGGTGTCGAGTTCTTCACAAAGTTCAATCGCAGCATGATGAGCTTCGCCGTGATGTTGGTGTTCGCTTTTAAGTCCTTAGACTTCGTGATTGCGTTGCTCGTACTGATACTGTTCCTGTTGATCGTTATTCACGCGGCAGGTTGGTTCATTCTGGAGCGTCCCGTTTCTGCCTGCCTGCGATTCAAACTGATTCGAGACAAGAAATTCGTCAGATGCATGATCGTGGCACTGTTGACCCTGCCGAAGGTCGGCACCCTGTGGGCCTTCGTTATCGCGCTAGCGAAAGCATTTTGAGGCTTCTGTGCTCTCCGAGCTAAGCCGGAGACAGAGCGAACGACCCCATGAAACAGACCTGTCAAGCCCCCACAAAATATTCCTAACCCTCACTCCGCCAGCCTCATACCATCCGCGATCCGCATCCCGCGCCGCCCACGAATGTTAAAATGTAGTTTCAGTGCCAAGCCAGAAGCAGTACGCCCCACCCACTCCAGAAACGCCTAAGCCAGCCCCACGCCGCCCATCTAAGTCCTTATTTAACAATATTTTACGTATAAGTCCTACGCGCTCAAGATTTTGCCCGGATCGCACCCTCCCGACAATCACTAACCCGCCTGGATTGAATACTTTAGCTACAAGACCAAAAAAATGTGGAGTGCCCCGAACCGGCTAACTATCTTGTTTTCAACACTTCATCCTCAAAATATTGACCCGCAACGACTTACTCACGGCCCCCGCCCAATCAAGGGCGATGCTAAACTATCGAGTCGCATCGAAGTCCGAGGTCCGAACTCCGTGAGGACAACTCTTGCCGACTGATCCCGTTCTGGTCGTTCACGGTGGCGCCTGGGCCATGCCCGATGACATGGTCGACGCCCACCTGCGCGGCGTGAACAACGCGCTGGCTGCGGGATGGCGCGTGCTGAACGGCGACCGTGGCGGATCGGCACTCGATGCCGTCGAGGAAGCCGTCGTCATCATGGAAGACGACGAGACTTTCGACGCCGGACGCGGCAGCTTTCTCAATCGCGACGGAAAAGTTCAACTCGACGCCCTCATCATGGACGGCGCCACGCTCCGCGCCGGTGGCGTCGGCTGCGTCGAGCACCTGCGCAATCCCGTGCGCGCCGCCCGCAAGATTCTCAGCGAGAGCCCCCACGTTTATTTTGTCGCCGAAGGCGCCGAACGTTTCGCCGCCGAGCACGGCATCGCGCTATGCCAGAACGAAGACCTGGTCATTCCCCGCGAGGTCGAACGCCTGCGCAATTATCAGGCCGCCCAGCGGAACGCGAAGCAGGCCGGTTCAAAACCAGACGGCAACGATCTGTTCGCACCCGGCTCTGACGTTACGAGCGACGACACGGCTGACGATCCAACGATTTCCCACGACACCGTCGGCGCCGTCGCGCTCGACCGCTATGGCAACATCGCCGCCGCCACTTCAACGGGAGGCACGCTCAACAAGGCTCCCGGACGCCTCGGCGACTCTTCTCTCATCGGCTGCGGCTGTTACGCCAACAACGAAAGCGCCGCCGTTTCCACCACCGGATGGGGTGAGCCCATCATGAAGCTGGTCCTCGCCAAGTGGACTGCCGACCGCATTCAGGCCGGCAACTTGCCCGAGTGGTCCGCGCAGGAAGCCATGAACTATCTCAAACAGCGCCTCAACGGCCACGGCGGCATCATCGTGCTCAATCCCCAAGGCCACATCGGCATCGCCCACAACACCCCCCGCATGGCCTGGGCGTACAAGACGGTGAAGAAGCAGGAAGCTGGCGTAGTGCGCGAAAGCTAGCGTCGCCTCGGTTGCAGACTCGAACCAAGCTTACACCCCGCCAGCTTCCGGCACGAAAGTCACGTCGCAATCTTGTGTTCCAATGCCATAATCTTTTCAGTTTTAGCGAGCCATCAATTTGGCAGAACGAGGTTTGCCTTGTCCGGTAAGAAGCGGCTGGCAATTTCGGTTTTTGGCTGCGCGGGGGTCCTCTCTGGCATCCTGACACTTCATCCGCCTGTACCCCGAGAGTTTCTTTCAGAGAGCGGCATCTATGTCGGCGCAATATTCGGCGTCATCCTCTCTATCTTCCTGTGGGTATTTCACAGTCCGCGGTCGGTCGGACGATCTCTCGCTGTCATGGGGTCCTCCACCATTGCCTACATCGCCGCGCTGTTCTCGACGGTCTGGGCATCTCCTCTTTTCAATTACACCGGGGGTGGGGATCCGCCAAGCTACGTGATGTTCGTCGGGGGCGTGGTCGGAGCTTCGATTATCTCGGCTACCGTTCTCCTCTTATACCGCGGCGAGACAACAAAGTTGGGCAAAGGGATCCTCATCTGCACGCTTGCAGGCGGCGTCCTTGGCGTCCTCGGATATTCACTTGGCTTTCTGTTTGCGAGTCAGGATCCAAACCGGCACGGGGATATGCCCGGGATGATCCCCCTCTTCGTGGTGTGGCAAGCGGGAATGGCGTGTCTGCTGGAGGTCGTTCTGCCCGAGACCGTTCGACGCGTCTCGGCCGAAGGTTTTCGTGAAGTCTCGATCCTGCACAGTCCAGAGCCCGCAGCGCCCGAAAGACCTGCGCGGAAGGTTCCGTTCTGGGGAAAGCTTTTTATCGGCTTTGTGGCTGTTTCTCTCGTGTCGTACGTCGCGAGTGCCACTTGGAGCAAATATGAGTTCAGCCGCCAAAGAGACGAGTTCTCCGAGTACCTGATGTCGCGGCCGTCACTGCGGGACTTACCACAGATCGAGCCAATGGCAGGTGAGGGCGCCGTTCTCCTCCATTCCATCGCCGGTAGGACCGCACAGCTCATTGACCCTCTCAGCAACGAGGCCACA
>JBEKHQ010000273.1:0-5134 GCA_050012195.1 Bryobacteraceae bacterium
TATTGGCGCACGTAATCCTCGAAGTGTTCGCGGTCGAGCCGCAGGACCTCGACATCGGTGACCGCGGTGACCGACGCAGTGCGCGGGCCGTCGTCCAGCAAGGAGATCTCTCCAAAGATATCGCCGGGCTTAGCCACCTCGAGCACCAGCTTCTCGCCTTGGTCGTTGTTCACGAAAATCTCTACTTCGCCGGAACGGATGATGTAGAGCGCGTGGCCGGGATCGCCGTAGACGAAGATGGCCTCGCCCGCCGAATACTTGAGCAGGTCGATCTTCTCGGCCAGAGCCGCCTTTTCCTTGTCGCCAAGCTCGTTCAGGTGTTCGATCTCGTTCAGTAGGAGCGCATCGATGGGCATGGGATCAGATTACCGAACGGTGTACGTGGGCTGCACCCTGTCCCTACTACTCCGTCTGGATTAGTATTGCCGTACCGAGCACTCGGCAGGCTCGAAATGATACTTGCGGATGTTTTTGGCGCGCGCATCGCGTGTGATACTCGGGCTGCAATTCGATATGCGACTCATCGGCCTCCTGTTCACTTTCGCGGCGCTCGCGGCCGGGAACACGATTTACTCGATCACGAATCTGGGGGGACTGGGGGGCTCGTCATCGACTGCCTACGCAATCAACGGCGCGGGAACCGTGGTGGGATGGGCGGCGACAGCCACGGGCGCAGATCAGGCGTTTTCCTCCGTCAACGGCGGCGCGCCGCAGAAGTTCTCCGCGCCTGCGGCGTCCGATTCCTACGCTTACGGCATAAACGATTCCGGAGTGGCGGTGGGGACGTCCTACGTCAACGGGCAAGCGCATGGATTGATCTGGAACGGATCGGGCACGACGGATCTGGGTGCTGGCACCTACGCCACGGGAATCAACAACGCCGGCGCGGTGGTGGGAAGCAATGGCGAGGCGTTTCTCTATGCCAACGGGGTTTTCGAAAACCTCGGGACGCTCGCGGGCGGCGATTGGAGCTCGGCGTATGGCGTCAATAATTCGGGAACCGTGGTGGGATACGGGACGCTCGCTTCGGGTGTGTGCCGCGGCTTTATCTGGACCGCGAGCGGCGGCATGACGGAAATCGGGACGTTCGGCGGCGCCGACAGCTACGCCAACGCGGTCAACGGCGCGGGCGATGTGATCGGCGAGGCCAGCCTCGCGAACGGATACGAGAACGCGTTCGTGGACATCGGCGGAGTGATGACGGATCTGGGAACGCTGGCCGGGGGAAACAGTTTCGCCTACGGAATCAGCGACAGCGGCAGCATCGTCGGCTATAGCTGGTCGCCCACCGGCGATAATCCGGACGCTTTTCTCTACAGCAACGGCGCCATGGTGGATTTGAACTCGCTGATAGCGGCTGGTTCGGGCTGGCAACTGCTCGAGGCGTACGGGATTAACGACAGCGGCGAAATTGTCGGCTCGGGGCTGTTCGACGGCCGGCCGGAATCGTTCCTGCTGACGCCGAACGCCGATCCGATTCCCGAGCCGAGCGCCGTGCCCGCGCTGGCGGCGTTGCTGGTGCTGCTAGTCGCGCTGCGCTGCCGGCGCCTCGGTTCCCGGTAGAACGTAGTCGTGCAATTGATCGCGTAGCGCGCGCTTGTTGAATTTGCCGACGCTGGTCTTGGGGACCGCGTCGATGAAGATGATGTCGTCGGGCAGCCACCATTTGGCCACGCGCGTTGCGAGGAAATCGAGAATCTCCTGCTTTGTGATTTTGCCGCGGTGCTCCGGAAGCGGCGCGATGCACGCCAGCGGACGCTCCTGCCACTTGGGATGGAACACGGCGATGACGGCGGCCTCGGCGACTTTGGGATGCGCCATGATGGCGTTTTCCAGATCCACGCTGGCGATCCACTCGCCGCCGCTCTTCACCAGGTCCTTGGTTCGATCCATGATCTGCATGTAGCCTTCCGAGTCGATGGTGGCGACGTCGCCGGTGCGAAACCAACCGTCGGCGAAGGACTGCTCGTTGCGGTCGTCGTTATAGTAGCCGCTGGTGACCCACGGACCGCGCGTTTGCAACTCGCCCATGGTGATTCCATCCCAGGGGAGTTCCTTTCCTTCCGGGTCCATGATGCGTATATCGACGCCGGCGACGGGCAGGCCATGCCGCGCGAGCAGATCGAAATGCTGCTTCTCGGGAAGGCCGGAGAGGTGCTCCTTCAGAGTGGTGACGGTTGCGATAGGCGTGGTCTCCGTCATGCCCCATGCCAGGCGGAACGGCACGCGGTACTTCTTTTCGTACCATTCGATGAACTGGCGCGGCATGGCGGAGCCCGCCACGACGACGGCGCGCAGGGAAGAAAGGTCGTGCGGGTGACTTTCGAGGTAGGAGTATAGCGTCATCCAAATGGTGGGCACTCCGGCGGTGAACGTGACGCGCTCGTTTTGAATCAGCTCGGCGATGTCATGCGGCTGCAAATGGCGGCCGGTGAGCACGATGCGCGAGCCCGTCATCACGGCGGCGAATGGAATCCCCCAGCCGTTGGCGTGAAACATCGGCACGATCTGGAGGACCGCATCGCGCTCGGAGATGCCGAAGACGTCGGTCATGGCGAGCGCGTAGCTGTGGAGGAATAGCGACCGATGGGTGTAGAGAACGCCTTTCGGATTACCGGTGGTTCCCGAGGTGTAGCAGGTGGCGGCCGCGGTTTTCTCATCGAGCTTAGGCCAAACGTATGGGTCGGCGGCGGAGGCCTGAATCAGCTTTTCGTAATCGGAGGCGGGCGCGAGGGTGGTTTGGTGCGGTTCGTCGGGAAGAATGACGAAGTGCTGCACCGATGGGATCTGATCGCGGATTGGTTCGAGGATGGACGCGAGCGACGCATCGACGAAGATCACTTTATCTTCGGCGTGCTGGATGATGTAGGCCAACTGATCGGCGGCCAGGCGCAGATTGAGGGTGTGCAGAACGGCGCCGTAGCAAGGGACGGCGAAGTAGAGCTCCAGGTGGCGGAAACTATTCCAGCACAGCGATCCGACGCGGTCGCCGGGGCGGACGCCACGTTGCTCGAGGATGCGGGCGACGGCGTGCACGCGCGCGTGGAAATCGGCGTAGGAATAGCGATGCATGCCGTCGGGCATCTTGCTCGCGATTTCCTTATTGCCGAAGAGTTTGGCCGACCGTTCCAGCATGTGGGTGAGGGTCAGCGGGTAGTCCATCATGAGGCCATGCATATCGGACTCTACTTTATGACGTGGCGGGATTAGTTTTCAACCGGCCCGGATTCTACCGCAGGTTGAATTTCTTCATCTTGTAGCGCAGCGTGTCGCGGGTGATGCGGAGCAGGCGCGCGGCTTGAGTCTGGTTGCCGCCGGTTTTTTCGAGCGCTTGCACCAGCAATCGGCGCTCCTGTTCCACCAGCGACATCGCTTCGCCCGTGAAGGCCGGCGGCGGACCGAGGGAACCGGCCGCGAATTGCGAACCGGTTCCGCGCACCGCGATCGGCAATGTCGCCGCCCGGACGAAAGCGGTGTCCTCCAGGATCATCGCCCGCTCGATGGCATTGCGCAGCTCGCGCACGTTGCCCGGCCAGTCATGCGCCAGCAGCAGGCTTTCGGCTTCCGGCGCGATGCCTTCGATCTGCCGCTTGAATTTCGCGTTGTAGTGCTCGATGAAGAACCGAGCCATCGGCAGAATGTCCTGGGGACGCTCCCGCAGCGGCGGCACGATCAGTTGAATCACGTTCAACCGGTAGTACAGATCCTGGCGGAAAGCTCCTTCGCGCACCGCCTCCCGCAGATTCTTATTCGTGGCGGCGATGATCCTCAGGTCGACATAGATATCCTGCAATCCGCCCAGTCTGCGGAAGCATTGGTTCTCTAAAACGCGCAGGAGTTTGGCCTGCAGCGACAACGGGATCTCGCCGATTTCGTCTAGGAACAAGGTTCCTTTGTCGGCTAGCTCGAATAGCCCACGCTTCTGCGCGCGGGCGTCGGTGAAAGCGCCTTTTTCGTAGCCGAACAGCTCGCTTTCGAGCAGCGTATCCGGGATTGCGGCGCAGTTGATGGCCAGGAACGGCTCGGCTTGACGCAGACTCTGATAGTGAAGCGTCTTGGCGATCAAATCCTTGCCAGTCCCGTTCTCGCCTTCGATCAGGATGGAACTCGCTTCGCTCACCGCGACGCGGCGGACAAACGCCAGCACATCCCGCATGGCTTGCGATTCGGCGATGATCTGGCGCTTGGCGGGCTCGGCTTCCTCGGTGATGTCCTTGACGGTGGCCACCACGCCTTCCAAAGCCCCGGCGTCGTCGCGCACCTGCACCGTTCGAATCACCACCATGCGCTGGCGCCCGTTCTCCATCCGTAGGTTGACGGTTCCCGACGGGAGGCAGGCCACATCGCCTAGTCCCTGCAGCATCGCGCAGCCGGGTTCGCAGGACGTGCAGCGGAAAACATCCTCACAATGCTTGCCGATCAACTCCGCCGCCGACGTGCCGAAGATCCGTTCCGCGGATTGATTTACTCCGACAATGTGCAGGTTCTTGTCATAGACGAACAAGGCGTCGGAGAGCTGGTCGAATATCGCCTCCAGAACCTCCGGCCGCTGCCAGTTTTTCGACAGGCGAAGGGCTGCGTTCTTGGAAGTCGAATGAACCAGAGGCTCCATCTTTTCCCGATTCCCGAAATTTCTGTACAAGCACGTCAATGACCGCGCCTTCTGCGCAATTTTGGGCTAAGTAGCCCAAGAGACTTTCTCCACCAAGCGGCCCCTGGCACTGGGGGAATTTGCAAGTAACTAATAAAACGGAACTTCCGGGATTGAAAACTCACTGGCTGACAGATTGCTGTGCTTGGGGATTGTAAGAATGGCGAACTTGGTATGAAGACCATCCAGTTGGCGTTGCAGAATCCGGAATACGCGCAATCGCTCCAGAATTTGTTGCTGCGCGATGGATCCCACCGCGTGTATGTGGTGGATCAGCCGGACTTGAGGCTCGATGGCGTGGTGGTAATCGACGGCCAGCGCATCGACAATTTCTCGATTCTGGATCCGGAGCCCGAGCGGTTCGTGGTGATTGCCTCGAAGAGCTCAGACGGACTGGCCAGAATCTGGGATGCGGGGGTGCGGCACGTCGTGTTTGAGGGGGACTCGCCCAGCACCGCGCACTTGGCGATCATCGCCGCGGAG
>JBEKHQ010000274.1:0-5130 GCA_050012195.1 Bryobacteraceae bacterium
TGGCCGCCCAACGCCGAGCTGCTGGCGCGGCGTTTCTGGCCGGGTCCGCTGACGTTGGTGTTACCCAAGCAGCCGCACGTTCCCGACCGGCTGACCGCTGGATTGCCGACCGTTGGAATACGAGTGCCCGCCAACGAGATCGCTCTCGCGCTAATTCGGGAAGCAGGCGTTCCGATCGCGGCCCCCAGCGCGAATCGGTTCAGCGAGCTTTCTCCCACCACGGCGCAGCACGTTCGCGATACTATCGGCGAACATGTGGCGATGGTGCTGGACGGGGGCGCAACTACCATCGGTATCGAATCCACCGTACTTTCCCTCGCCGGTCCGGACGCGGTATTGTTGAGACCGGGCATGATCGCGCGGACGGAGATTGAGGAATTGATTGGGCCGGTGCTGGCGGCGCAATCGGCTGGCGCGGGCGCTCACGCCTCGCCGGGAATGCATCCAAGGCACTACAGTCCCAGGACGTCGCTGGTGCTGGTAGAGGACGGTCGGTTGCCATCCAGCGGACGAGGCGCGTATCTGTGGATTCGCGAGACTGCCGGCGCCGCGCGGAGCATGCGCATGCCATCCGATCCACGCAGTTACGCGGCGGCGCTGTATCGGATTCTGCACGAGGCGGATTCCGAGGGTTGGGATTGGATCGCGGTGGAGCGACCGCCGCAAGATCCGTCGTGGGCCGCGATTCTGGATCGGTTAGAGCGGGCCGCATCCCGATGAAGGCGCCGGTGAAGAGCGGCGAGGAGCTGTTCGCGGAAATCGAGGAGACCGATAGCGCGTCACCGGCGCTGTGGTGGCTCGGGCATAGCGGTTTTGTAGTGAAGCATCAGGGCATTGTGTTCTACGTGGATCCTTGTCTGGCCACTCCGCCGGGCCGCACGCGCACGCTGGCGCCGCCGCTCGAGGCCGAGCAGATCAGCAATGCCGACCTGATCCTGTGCACGCACGCGCACGGCTCGCACATGGACCCGGGGACGCTGCCCGCCCTGCTGAGAGCCTCGCCGCGAGCGCGGGTGGTGCTTCCCAAAAGCGCCGCCGAGCACGCCTGTTCGATCGGTATTTCCTACGATCGCATGACCACCACCGATTCCGACTTGCGCGTGGAGTACTTCAAAGGCGGGCTATACGGCCGCGTGTACTCGGTCCCGTCGGCGCATCCGGAACTGGATTGGACACCGCTGGGCGGTTACCCGCATCTGGGTTACTTGATACGGTTCGGAGGTTGCACGATCTATCATGCCGGGGATTGCCGCTGGTACGAGGGCATCGTGGGCCGGCTACGTCCCTACAATGTGAGCGCGGCGCTGCTGCCGATCGACGGGAAGGGAAACTTCGATATCGCGCAGGCGGCGCAGCTAGCCGAGGACATTCGCGCGCGCTGGCTGGTACCCATGCATTATGGAACGTTTGCCGATCAGGATCTGGATGTGAGCCGTTTCGTCGATCACATGCTGGGCTTTCGCCCGTCGGTGGGGTTCAAGGTTTTCGAGCCCGGAGAACGCTGGATCATACCATGACCTAGGTGTTTTATGGGCGGGTACTATAAGCCCGCCGCGTGGTACAAACGATAGTTATCGAGGTGATGAAATCACTCCCGAAGTCCGACGCGAGGTTTGCTCCGCCGGCGCCCGCGGTGGCCCCACTGCCACTCCTCACCGTTGACGATTTGTTCTGGTTCCTGTACCTTTATCCGCTGCGATTTCTGGCGGCGGCCGTTCCCATTGGACTGATTCATTCGATCGGCGGGCTGTTCGCGTTTCGGGCGCGCGAGCGCCGGGAGATTGCCACGCGGCGGATGCTTGCGGCCAAGTGCGCCGGTATCGCGCGCGACCAGATCCCGCGCATCGCGGGCGAGTTTCTTGCCAAGTCCACCATCCGCATGCTGGATGACCTGGTGGTGAGTTGGCCATCCTTCCCGCGGAAGTTGCGATGCAGCGGCATCCAGGGGCTGGAGCACCTCGAGCGGGCCAGGTCGGCCGGCAGGGGAGCGATCCTGCTCACCGCGCACATGTGCGCCAGCCGAGTGGCCAAGCGGTATCTGGCGGCCAGCGGTTATCCGATACTATCGGTGCGCGACGAGATCTCGGAAGGCGACTGGTGGGGGCGCTTCGGCCGCCGTAACCTTGCGCCGCGCCGCTTAGAATTGTTGCGGACGATTATCGGAGAGGCTGTGTACATCGAGGATCGGGAGTGTACCCTGAAGATCTTGGGCAGGCTTCGATCCGGAGGTTTGGTCGGCATCCATTACGACGGTTCTTCCGGGACGCAATCCAGGCCGTGGTCCTTTCTCGGCGCTCCTCGGCAGTTTTCGACGGGAATCTTCGACCTGGTCCGGTTATCGGGCTGCGCCGTGGTGCCGATGCTTTGTCTTGGAAGGAGCTCGGATTTTAGGATTGTCTTCGAACCCATGCTCGACATCGTTCGCGCGGCGGGGCGCGAGGAGTTCATTCGCGCCAACCTGCCTGCGTTCGTCGAGAGCATCGAAAAACAGATCGTGGATCACCCGGAGGAGTGGGAGCAATGGATGACCATCTAAGCCGCGCCACCGCCGTGGGAGGCCCGGTCGACGCTCGGAAGGACACAATGGCGCGCATCCGGAGAGTCTTCGTCAAGTCGCTACGCTTGAATGTCCGCGAACAGGAATTTGCATATGACCAGATGTTGGAGGAGGCAGCCATCCTCGATTCCATCGCCGTGCTCGAATTCGTGACGGCCGTGGAACGGGAGTTCGGGATCTCGCTGGAACCGGAATACCTCAAATTTGACTTCCTCAGAGACCTGTCGGGGCTGGCGTCCTACATTGACGACCGGATCGAAACGCGGGACGAATCCCAGTGAGCACATCTTGCGGCATTGAAGATTTCCTGCCGGTCGAACAGCATGCGGAGGAGATGCCGACGGCCGTCGCTGTGACGGCTCCGGGACGCGAACCGATCACCTACCGTGAACTCGGCCGACTCTTGCCGCGAATGCGGAGCGAGTTAACGGAGGCAGGGCTCGGACCAGGCGAGATTGCCGCTCTGGTTTTGCCGAACGGCGCGGATCTGATCACTACGTTCCTGGCGGTTTCCGGCATCGGCGCGGGCGCGCCTCTCAATCCGGCGTCCACCGAAAGCGAGTTTCGATTCTATCTAAGCCGGCTGGGCGCCCGAATGGTGATTGTTCCAGATGGCGTCGCATCACCGGCGGCCGCGGCGGCCCAGGAGTTGGGGATCTCGGTACTCAGAATTCGCTCGACTCCCGAGGACGCAGCGGGGACGTTCACTTGGTCTCAACAGGAGAACGCGGCGCCGGCGCTCTCGGTTCGCAAAACGGATGCGTCGCTGCTGCTGTTCACCTCGGCGACGACGGGCGCTCCGAAACTGATTCCACGCACCTGGGCGGGCTTGCGGGCGATGGCGGCGCGTGAAATCGTCGCAACGCAGTTGACCGCCTCGGACCGCTTATTGAGCTTGATGCCGCTGTTTCACAATCACGGATTGGCAGCCGCGCTGGCGCAGTTATTTTGCGGCGGCGCCGTGATCGGCACTGCCGGGTTCCACCCCGCGACTTTCCTGGATTGGATGGGCCAGTTCCGGCCCACGTGGTTCACGACCTCGAGTCCGCTAAACCGCGCCATTCTCGCTCAGGCGCGCGAGTATCCGGAGGTCTTCCGGCGCGCGCCATTGCGGTTGATTCGTACCACCGGCGCGCAGCCGCGGCCGGAAATGATCGGGGAGCTGGAGGAAGCCGTAGGCGTTCCGGTGCTGTCCGGCTACGGCTTGACGGAAACCGGCGGAGTGACGCGAGAGACGCCGACGGCCCGTAAGCCTGGATCGGCGGGACGGTCGAGCGGCCTGGACGTGTCCATCATGGACCCGCTTGGCAATCTGCTTGCGGCTGATCGGGAAGGCGAAATCGTGGTGCGCGGGGCGTCGGTGATCTCCGGCTACCTCGACGAGCCGGAAGCCAATCAGGTTTGCTTTCGCGACGGCTGGTTCCATACGGGCGATCTCGGCCATCTCGACAGCGAGGGCTTTTTGTTCATCACCGGGCGTCTGAAGGAGATGATCAACCGGGGCGGCGAAAAAATTCTTCCCCAAGGGGTGGAGGAAGTGCTGATGGAGCATCCCGCGGTGGCGGAAGCGGCGGTGTTCGCCGTGGCCCATTCCACGCTCGGAGAGGATGTGGCCGCGGCGGTGGTGCTGCGCGATGGAGCGGCGGCGTCGGCGCTGGAGCTCCGGCAGTTCGCGGCCACGCGGCTGGCGCTCTTCAAAGTCCCGCGCCGCATCGTGCTCGTCGACGGGATTCCGCGAACGGCGACGGGAAAGCTGCGGCGAGCTGTACTGGCGGAGCAGTTCTCCAATCGCATGCCGGATCGGCCGGATCCCGGAAAGGCCTGATGGCGAGCCAAACCGGGCGAACCACGATCGGCGCGGTGCTGTGCATGGCCGTGCCGGTGGCGCTCTGGTTCGCGCCCATCGGGCCAGATGAAACGGCGAGGCACGCGCTGGCGGTGGCGGCGTTCATGATCATCGCCTGGATCACCGAGACGCTGCCGCACGCGCTGGCGGGCCTGGTGGGATGCTACTTGTTCTGGGTGCTGGGAGTGGTTCCGTTCCGAACGGCTTTCAGCGGGTTTGCGGACCAGACGCCCTGGTTCTTGTTCGGGGCCGCGCTGCTCGGAACGATGGCGACGAAGTCCGGCTTGGCTCGGCGCCTGGCTTACCTGGTGATCCGTCGCACCGGGACGAGTTACTCTCGCATCCTGCTGGGGCTGATTCTGACATCCTTCCTGTTGACGTTCTTCGTGCCTTCGGGAATCGCGTGCGTGGTGATCATGGCGGCAGTTGCGCTGGGACTCATGGAAGTCCTGGGGGTCGCGCGCGGCAGCAACTTCGGGCGCGGGATCTTCATCACGTTGACGTACACGGCGGGCATCTTCGACAAGATGGTGATCGCAGGCGCGGCGTCCATTCTGGGGCGCGGCCTCATCGAAAAGGTGGCCGGCATTCACGTGTACTGGAGTCTTTGGCTGTTCGCTTTCCTGCCCTGCGCGCTGGTTACGATTCTCAGCACCTGGCGCTTGATCGTGTGGCTGTACCCGCCGGAAAAGGTCGCGACGGAAGTAGCCGGGCAGTTTCTCGCCGA
>JBEKHQ010000275.1:0-5115 GCA_050012195.1 Bryobacteraceae bacterium
CGGGAGAGCGTTCAGCACGTCGGCTGCCTCCAGCCATCCACGCCGCGCCGTGATCACGCCGTATTGCATGTTGGGGCCGAGGTGCTTGGTTTGATGCGAGTCGGTGGAGATGGCGAATTTCGCGCCGAGTGCCTTGGCGGTGCGCACCAGGGCGCTCGCCAGGTCGAGCCGTTCGGGGCTTCCGTTAATCTCGAGGTACACGTTGCGACGCGCAGCCTCGGCCGCCACGCGCTCGAAATCGAACGGGTAGGCATCGCGATTTAGCAGGATGCGGCCGGTTGGATGGCCCAGGATTCGTACGTTGGGCGATTCGAGCGCGCGCAGCATTCGATCCGTCATTTCCGCGGCTTCCAGATTCATGAAACTGTGGACGCTGGCCACGACGATGTCCAACTCGGCCAGCGCGTCCTCCGCCAAATCCAGCGCGCCGTCGCGCAGGATGTCGCATTCCAGGCCGGAGAAAATGCGAACGCCGAGCCCGTCACGATTCAGATCGCGCACGAGCTTGGCGAACGCGATGGCGCGTTTTTCGTCGAGCCCGTTGGTCATGGCCAGCGCCTTGGAGTGGTCCGTGATCGCGATGTACTGGTAGCCCAGGGCGCGCGCGGCTTCGGCCATCTCTTGAAGCGTGGCGCGGCCATCGGTCTCGGTGGTGTGCATGTGCAGGTCGCCGCGGATGTCGGCGAGCTCGATCAACTTTGGCAGACGGCCGTCGCCATCGAGCGCCGCCGCCTCGATTTCGCCGCAGTTTTCGCGCAGCTCCGGCGGAATCCAACGCAAACCGAGCGCCTCGTATACCTGCTCTTCGGTTTCGCCCGCGACCCGCTGCTCGTTGTCCACGCGGAACAGGCCGTATTCATTGAGCGTCAAGCCGAGTTTCAGCGCGCGAGTACGCAGCACGATGTTGTGTTCCTTGCTGCCGGTGAAATACTGCATGGCGGCGCCGTAGCTTTCGTGCGCGAGAGCTCGCAGATCCACTTGCAGACCCTCCTGCCCGTATTGGATGCTGGCCTTGTTCGGTCCCTTTCCCAAAACGGTGTGGGCTTTCGGGTGAGCGACGAAGCGTTCCAGGGCGCCGGCGGCTCCCGGTCCCGTGACCAGCAGGTCCAGATCGCCCACCGTCTCCTTGCCGCGGCGCAAACTGCCGGCCGCCTCGATCTTTTCCAGGCCACCGCCTTCGGCCAAGTAGGGAATCAACTCATCCGCCGATTTTCGGGCGAAGCTCAGCAGGAACCGGCCCACGCGCTGCCGGTATTGCGCGATCGACTTGAGCACTTTCTCTTCGAGCTTCGCGCCCATGCGTGGCAGTTCACGAAGCTTCTCTTCGCGGCATAGGCGTTCCAGTTCGTCGATGCTCGCGACTTTGTAGTGCTGGTAGACAAGCGCGATGCCCTTGGGTCCGAGACCTTGGATCTTGAGCAGCTCGAGCAGGCTGGGCGGGTATTGGGCGAGCAGAGTATCGCGCTTCTGAAAAGAGCCGCGCGTACAGATCTCTTCGATCGCGCCCGCGATGCCTTTGCCGACGCCCGGAATGTCGGTTACTTTCCGGTCGGGGCTGGACACCAGATCCTGGACGCGTTCGGGATAGCCTTCCAGGACGGACGCTGCGTTGCGGTAACTGCGAATGCGGAAGCCGTCCTCGGCTGCGATCTCCATCAGGTCGGCCGTTTCGGCCAACATGCGCGCGATTTCGCGATTCTCCATGTTATTTGCTCGAGACCGCGGCCTGGTAAGGCTCCACGTGGACCAGAACGTCCGCCACCCAATCCAGCGTTTCCTTGATTTGGATGCGGACTTGAGTGGCCAGCTCGTGGGATTGCAGTACGCTCATGTCCGGATCTACCTCCAGGTGCAAATCCACGTGCCAGCGCAGCCCGGTTTTGCGGGCAAAGCATTTCTCGATGCCCCGAGCGCCAGGAACGCTCAGCGCTACTTTGCGAATGCGGTCCATCGACTGGGCGTCCGGCATGGTGTCCATCAAAAGCAGCGTGGTGTCCCGGACGACGCGGACGCCCAGGAAAATGACGATCAATCCGACGGCAGCCCCGCCATAGTGGTCGGCGGCGGCGAAGGTTTTTGGATCGAATAGGGCCAGCGCGAGGCCGATGAGAGCCAATGTTCCCGAAAGAACGTCGACGCTGTCGTTCCACGCGTCGGCCGCGAGTCCGGAGCTGTGAATTGTGCGGGCGTAGCGTCGCTTGGCCGCGCTCATTACGCTTTTGATAACGATGGAGGCGATCAGCGGCCAGATCGCATAAGCGGCGGGCGCACGGTGCGATTCGAACGACCGTTCCAGGGACCGCAGCGAAATCAGGGAGCCGGAGATCACCAGCATCATGCCCACCACCAGCGCGCTGAGCGTCTCCACGCGACCGTGCCCGTAGGGATGTTCCTCATCGGGAGGCTTGGCGGCCAGCACCAATCCCAAAAGCACCAACCCGGCGGCGAGCACGTCGCCCGCCGATTCCAAGCCGTCTGAAACCACGGCGGTGGAATGGGCATGGAGTCCGATGGTTATCTTGACGGCGGCCAGCGCCGCGCTCACCAGGATGCTTGTGACCGCGATATTGCGGCTGGCCCGCTCGGGGTTCACCTGCGCCTCTTCTTCACGCTGACCAGTTCATAACTGCCGCGCACTAGTCCCCCGATCTCGTCCCAATCCAGTTTGGTGTTGGCGCGCAGCGACACCCAACCGTGTTGGCCCACATAGGGCGTGCGGTAGAAACGGGGATCTTCGAGAAAAACGGGTTGCATCGGCTTGCCAACCTTGACGCAGATCGACAACACGCCTTGGTAGGTTTCCAACACCGTGAAGGTTTTGGTGCTCACCTGGAAAGTGGGATGCCCGAACGTGGTTGTTTCGGTGGTCTTCGGCAACGCCAAACAGATTTCTCGCAACTTGGCTAGGATTTTCTTTTCGTCCATCTGGAATCACTACCAGCGTACCGAATCCGCGCGCGGGGCTTTGATCAGGTAGGGTTGCCAGGAAACTGAGCGATCGGGGCGCTCCCGCCGGCGGCTCCGTCTAAAGTACTAAGGTCGTTCCGACGAACTCTAGGTATGCCATTTCAAGGACGAGGCCGCAGCTTGGCTGTCACCCTTGCACTCGGCATTCTGGGGTTGCTGATCAACCTGCCCCGGGTTACGATATTCGCCGATGCGACGGTGCTGCTGGGCGGTGTATTTTATCTGGCGGCCGCGCTGCTTTACGGGCCGGCGTACGGCGCACTGGCCGCGTTGATTACCGTGCTGCCCGAGCTGGCGCTGTGGCGCCATCCGGAAACGGCGGCGGTGATGCTGCTGGAGGCGCCCATTGTCGGATGGCTGGTCAGGCGGCGCATGCTCGCGGTCTTGGCGGATCTCTGTTATTGGGCGGCGATCGGCGTACCCCTGGCGTTCCTGTTGTACATCGTCCTGTTGAATTATCCGGCGCCCAGCGGCTGGGTGATGGTGGTCAAGCACCCGGTTAACGGGCTGCTGAACGTGATGCTGACGGAAGTGCTGATCAGCCTTCCGATCGTTCAAAGATATTGCGGAACGCCGATGGCTGCCAAGGAACGGCAGACCCTGCGGATATGCCTGGTGCACGGATTCCTGCTGGTTGCGACGGTGCCGCTGCTGCTGCTCAATCTGGTCAACGGGCAAATGTACGCGCAACGCCAACAGACGGAGGCCGGCCAGCGGTTGGAAGAAGCCGCCAGAGCCATGCGGGAGCACCTGGAGGAATACGTCACCAGGCACCAGCTCGCGCTACTCTCGCTGTCGCACGCGATCACCAATGAAGGCCATTTCGACGCTGCTTCGCTGAACCGCTGGCTGCAGCAAAGCCATACGATCTATCCAGGATTCCAGACGCTCACTGTGGCCGACCACGATGGCGTACCCATCAGCCTGAGCCCTCGATTCATGCCCGACGGAAACGAGATCATTTCGGGCAAGCTGCCGAATATGGACGTGCATACAACCTTGGGTGATCGCGAGTACTTTTTGCGAACCATGGCGACGCGCGAGTCTTCGATTTCGGAGGTGTACGTGGGCCGCGTCTCCCTGCAGCCGATCGTATCCGTCACGGCGCCATTGTTCGACGGGAGCGGCGCGTTGTTCGGCGTGGTGGCGGGTTCGCTGCGTTTGGCCCACTTCGAGGAGTTCGGCGAAAACTATCGGACTTTGAGCGGGGCTACCATCCTGATCTTGGACCAGCGCAACCGCGTGATCTATTCGAATCGGACCGAAGGCTACCGGCCGCTGGCGTCGCTGGAGCATTCCGCGCTGGTGGAAGCGTCGCTTCAGGCGCCCGCGCACACCGCCTTCATGCTGGATCAGCAGGAAGCGAATCGGGCCAAAGCGCGATATCTGGCGAGCCAGGCAGTTTGCGAGCTAACCAAGTGGCGAGTGTTGATCGAGCAGCCGTTGTCGGAGATTCACCGCCCCACGGAGCGCTACTACCGCATGACGCTGGCCTGGTTGCTGGGCGCCATCGCTCTATCGCTGCTCTTTGCCGGGGTGATCGGCGAGAGCGTCACTTCGCCGCTCGAATTGCTGGTGAAGCGCGTGAAGAAGTTCACCATGCAAGGCGATCCGCCCGAAAAAGTGCGCCTGCCCGCTCAGGCGCCCACCGAGGTAGCTCAGCTGGTGGACGACTTCGATCACATGTCGGTGCGGCTGAATGAATCCTACGCGCAACTGCGCGAGTCGCTTTCGGATCGCGAACGGCTGAACGCCGAACTGGAATCTCTACTCGCCGATCTGGATCGTAAGGTGCGCGAGCGGACGGCCCAACTGGCGGACGCGAAGCTGCGCGCCGAGGAGGCCAGCCGAGCCAAGAGCGAGTTCCTGGCTAATATGAGCCACGAGATCCGCACGCCCATGAACGGCGTGCTGGGCATGATGGGCTTGGCGCTCGGGACCGAGCTGGACGACAACCAACGCGAATATCTGAACATCGCCAAGACCTCGGCCGATTCGCTGCTGACGCTGCTGAACGACATCCTGGATTTCTCGAAAATCGAGGCCGGGCGCATGGAACTCGAGTCGGCGCGGTTCTCCGTGCGGCAGTGTGTTTCCGACGCGGCCGGCGCGATGAGGTTCATGGCGAACCACAAGGGTATTGCGTTG
>JBEKHQ010000276.1:0-5108 GCA_050012195.1 Bryobacteraceae bacterium
CTGGCGTCTTTCGTGGTGGCCATGACGGTGATTCCTCTGTTCTGCTCCCGATTTCTCAAGGCCATTCCCGGCGGCCACGAACAGGGCGAAGAAGCCTCGGAAGAACCGGCTGGTCACTCCTGGGGCGGCCGTTTCAATGCATGGTTCAATCGACGGTTCAATAGATTACTTGACTTCTATGAACGTTCGATCCGCCGCGCCCTGAAGTATCCCGCGTCAACGCTGGTTCTGCTGCTGGGAGTCTTTGCGGCGAGTCTCGGCATCTATCCTTTCCTCGGCTTGGCGTTCTTCCCTCGAGTTGACGCGGGTCAGTTCACTGTGAACATCAAGGTTCCCACTGGAACTCGGATTGAGGTCACCAACGACTACGTGGCGAAGATCGAGGATCTCGTCCGGCACGTCGTCGCTCCGAAGGACTTCAAAATGGTTCTCTCGAATATCGGCGTGGTAAACGATATCTCCGCTCTCTACACAGCCAACGCTGGAATGTACACGGCTTTCATACAAGTGGCTTTGAACGACGGCCACGAAGTAAGCAGCTTCGATTACATGGATCGCGTGAAGGCGCAAATCGCCGCGCAATTCCCGGATGTGCGCACCTTTTTCCAGAGCGGATCCATGCAGGACGCGATCTTGAATCAAGGCCAGCCCGCTCCTATCGACGTGCAGGTCAACACTCGCGATCTCGGCTTAACCTACGACACAGCGCAGGACTTGGCGGCTCGCATTCGACGGCTTCCAGGCGTCGGCGAGATCTACATTCCGCAGGACATGAACTATCCGTCCATCCGAATGGACATCGATCGGGTGCATGCCGGCGAACTCGGACTTTCGCAGAAAGACATAGTCGATAACGTCATCACGGCGCTGAATTCCAACATCATGATCGCCCCCAATTATTGGGTGGACTACAAAACCGGCAACGACTACTTTTTGAGCGTGCAATTCGCCGAGCATGGCAAGCCCGCCATCCACAACTTGGTTGACTTAAAGCAGATTCCCCTGCGCGCACCCAATTCAAAACTTCCCACGACTCTCGATTCGGTGGTGAAATTGGTACATGTTGAATCTCCGACCGAGATCGACCATTATCAGATTCAGCGCGTTGTAGATGTCTATGTCACTCCCGTCGGCGAGGACTTGGGCAAACTTCGCACAGGTATCCTCAAGACTATCGCGGACGCGAAACTGCCTTCCAATATTCGCGTCACACTGCGGGGCATGGTCAACAGCATGGATCAGTCCTTCAAGAGCTTCGGGTTGGGCTTCGGTATTTCCTTCATCCTTCTGTTTTTGATCCTGGTGGCGCAGTTTAAGAGCTGGATCGATCCCTTACTGATCATGCTGGCGATTCCGATGGGGTTCGTCGGCGTGTTTATCATTTTGCCGTTGACGCACACCACGCTCAACGTAATGTCGCTGATGGGCGTGCTCATGTTGATCGGTATCGCGGACTCCAACAGTATTCTGATTGTCGATTTCGCGCACAAGCTCGAAAAGCAGGGATCGTCGGTGCGGGACGCCATAGTCACCGCTTGCCGGGTGCGGCTGCGGCCGATTCTGATGACCTCGCTGGCAACCATCCTCGGGATGATCCCGATGGCCATGAAGCTGGGCGAGGGCGGCGAGCAGTACACGCCCATGGCGCGGGCGATCATCGGCGGGTTGACTTCCTCGGTTCTACTCACCGTTTTTATCGTTCCGGCCGCTTATCTTTTGGTCTATGGGAGGAGGCAAAGAAATGTTCCCCAAAATTAATTGGGCGGCCCTGTCTGTCGCCATATCGGTAACGGCAGCCGCTCAGACACCACCCAGGCTGACGCTTCAAGAAGCCGAGGCGATGGCAATTAAGAATCATCCTCAGGTTCAGGCGGCACAGAACGAGGTCAACTACGCGAATCAACAAATCGTGATCAACCGCGCTCCTTACTATCCCGATGTGACCGCGGATGTGACCGGTACGCAAGCCAACGATCTTTCGAGAATCGGGGCTGGAGATCTGGCGGCGGCGCGCTTGTTTGATCGCGAGGCCCAAGGCATCGTGATACGCCAGTTGATCACCGATTCCGGGCGTACTCCCAACTTAGTGGCGAGCGCGCGATTGCAAGCCCAGGCCGCGTCGCAGAATTCGCAAGCCACGCGGTACACCGTGCTGCTTACCGTGAATCGCGCTTATTTCGACGTGCTGCACGCACAGGCGACGGTGAAAGTGGCCGAGCAAACCGTGGCCGCGCGTCAGCTCCTGGACGATCAAGTAACCGAGCTGGCAAGAAACAAACTTCGTTCGCAGCTGGATGTGAGTTTCGCCGATGTGAATGTCTCCCAAGCTAAGCTGCTGCTGTTGCGCGCGCAGGATAGCGTGGCGAGCGCACTCGCGGAGCTGGGCCGCGCCATGGGCTCGGACCAGCCGGCCAATTATCAGCTCGCCGATGAACCTCTTCCTCCCTCGCCGCCTCCGGCGACCGCCGCGCTGGTTACCCAGGCTATCGACAACCGGCCCGAACTGGCTTCGCTGCGAGCGTCGCTGGATGCCGCCAAGAGATTCGCGGAGGCCGAAAAGGATTTGACGCGTCCGACGGTCAGCGCGATCGCCGTGGGAGGCTACACTCCGTACATTAATGTGGCGCCGATTCCGCCCGAATACGAGGCTGTCGGCGCCAACGTCAGTATTCCCATCTTCAACGGCCATTTGTTCACCGCTCGGCGCGAAGCCGCTTATCAGCGCGCTCTGGAGGCCGATCAGCGTCTGCGGGATCAACAGCAGCAGATCAGCCGGGACGTTCATGTCGCTTGGGCCAGCGCGACCGACGCCTACCAACGCATCGATGTCACCGCTCAGTTTCTGCGGCAGGCCTCGCTGGCCATGCAACTGGCCCAGGGACGATACGATTTGAGCCTGGCTACTATCGTCGAGCTGACTCAGGCCCAGTTGAACGTTACGCAAGCCGAGGTCGAAAACCTGAATGCGAAGTACGATTACCAAACCCAATACTCGGCGCTCCAATACACCATTGGCCTCCTCCGCTAGCCGGCCCGTGTTTCGCGAAGTCCAGCGCTTTCCGTTGCGCCGCATCGCGGTCGCGCTTGCGAGCCCGCCGTTGTTCATGCTCGGCCTGCTGATCTGGCAGGTGGTGTTGGGCCATACGTGGGGCAAGCATCCCATGTCCAACGGAGACGTGATCGGATGGACCGTGTTTCTTTGCCTGATCTACCTGCGCCTGATCACCGTCCGATTGGTCACCGAGGTTCGACAACGGGAGCTGGTAATAGGCATGCGTGGACTCTGGCGCTTGCGCCGCATTCCCCTGGATCGCATCCGATCAGTGGAGACGATCACCCAGGACATCGCGCGCGACTACGGAGGCTACGGAATCCGGTTCGCTCGCGGCGGCAAGGCTTACATCGCCGGCAGCGGCGGCGGACTGAGGGTGACGCTCGCCGGGGGAGAGAAGCTGGTGCTGGGGTCCGCGCGGCCCGACGAATTGGCCGCCGCGCTGCGCGCCGCTACCCTACCGCAGCCGAGAGGGAAGCCAGTTCGTTAATTTGCCCGCACCAACACCGCGTGGCCATCGGGATCTCGAATCAGTACGCCCTGCTTACCCTTTTCGGCGAGCGGCTCGACGTTCTCGGGTTCGGAAGAAATGAAGCGAACATTCAGCTTTCGGAGTTCGGAGACCGAACCGGGTACATCATTCACCAGCACGGTCGAATTCCAGAACCAAACATCATTGGGCTCTGTATCCGGCGGCAAAGGACGGCCATCGGTTGGAACCACGTATTCGAGAAACTCGATGCCGGGCCCAGCGGGGCCGCGGAGACCGGTGATGCGAACGCGCGATCCGAATACATGATTCAGATGCTCCTGCTCGATGCCGAAGTTGAGGCTCTCGCCGGTGACTTTCAAGCCGAGCGTGTCGCAGTAAAACTGCCGGGAGCGATCGGTATTGGTGACGGCGATGGCGGTGTGATCGATGCCCAGGAACACTTCCTTGCCGCCCTGCCATTTGGGATCACCCTTGCCCGGGGGAAAATAGATCAGCTCGAGCGAATGATTGTCGGGATCCTGGAAGTAGAACGCCTTGACGCCGCCGGCGGCGGGATTCGACATCGGCAAAGTCTGCGGATCGGTGGAGATCTGCGAGACGTGGTTCTGGTGCAAACGCGCGTAGGCCTGCTCCATATTACTGACGACGATGGCGATGTGCTGGAACCATCCGTCATTGGCGCGCGAAGTGGCGGGGATGGCGCGTCCGTGCGGAGTAACGTACTGAACCAACTGCAGACGTTCCTTTCCCAGGCGCAGCGTTGCAACTCGGGCGTTGGTGCCGAACACACCGGTCAGATGATCGAAGGAATCGAGGCGGGCGTCGCGCTCGGATTCCTTCTCGAAGGAAAGCACTTTGGTATAGAAATCGACGGAACGATCCAGATCGGATACCGTGGCGGCGATGGGTCCCATCGAGACGGGCTTCACCTGCGCGTATAGTGACGCAGAGCCGACCAGCAACGCTATGACGACAATCTTCGCCGCCGCGGCGGCTCCCTTGTGATGGTGCATGTGGAGTCCGCAGAAGATGCAGCGATGATGTTTACTGTGGCCCAGCTTGGGACAGGCATGGTGGGTCGCACCCCAGAGGCGTTGAACCTCCACCGCGCCCAGCATGCCGACGAACGGAGCGGTGAAATAGACCCAGATATCGTTCCAGATGCCGCCCGGCAGAGCCGAGGCGAAGGTGCGCGCCGGGTTCATGCTCATCCCCGACATGGGTCCCTCGAACGTGATGTAGAGAAAGACCAGCGTTCCGGCGAAGACACCGGTGAACCGGTTGAGACGCGGGGTGTTGCTAACCGCCAGCACCGTAGTCATCAGGCCGAACGAAATCAGAGCCTCGGCGGTAAAGGCTGGCCAAACGCCGCCCATTCCGGGAATAGTGGCGACGTAAGCCACCTCGGGGACGCGGAAGGATCTGGGGAAGAGCATGTCGACCAGGAAAACGCCAGCCAGACCGCCTACAAATTGCGCGGTGATGTAATAGGCAGCGTCCCACGGCGCAATCTTTCCGAGGCGCAGGAAGCTCACCGTCACCGCGGGGTTGATATGCGCGCCG